>NZ_JBEAAM010000018.1:0-84012 GCF_040066175.1 Fontimonas sp. SYSU GA230001 | reverse complement strand
GGCAGCTTCACTCGCGGGGTGCGCACTTCAAGCACGCACTCGTGCTGGAAGAAGTTCAGATGCCGGTAGGTCTTGGTCACGGTGTCGTGCACCGGGTGCCGGCCTGTCGCACCCTCTGCCGCGAAGCGACTGCCCTCGGTGAAGTCGATGCCCACCGTCAGCACCTTGCTCGATTCGTCGAAGCGCACGCCGGCGACGAACCACGGGGGCGCAATGCCCAACGCCGCTTCAAACAACCTGTCATGCATACAAATCGTTCCCACTCATCATGGCCGCCAGCCGGACGGCTCCCATACCGTCCAATCTACCCACTCAAATTTCAAGAGAGGCAAAAAAGTGCCGCGAAACCCGCGCCGCTATTAGAGTGGCACCGAGTTGTGTAATCAGGGGGTCGCGGGTTCGATCCCTGCAGCCGGCACCATCTGTCGGTGCGGTGCCCATGACCCCGCACCCGCCCCACGCCGCCGCAGCGACCAAGGCGCCGCAATCGCAAGCGTCCAATGTGCGAAATTTCCGACGAATTCGCTGCGTCCGCGCAGCGTTCACGCTGCACTGCACAATAAACGTGGGTGACTTTCACCCAGTTTCGTTACGAATTCTTGACGCACTTCACAATCGAGAACTAGGCTCGGACCCGACGTTGTAGAAAGCAGCCAACTGCGCCACGTCGACACCATCGGCGTCGTTGGGACATCTTGTTCTCATGGGAGTGAACTGATGGAAATTACTTCGAAGCGCAAGCGGTCCGGGGACATCTTCCTGCGAACCGCGATCGCGGCAGCCGTGGCAAGCACTTTCACCTCCGGCCTGGCGCGGGCACAGGAAGAGAAGAAGGAGGAAGCAACCAAGCTGGAAACGATCGAGGTGACGGGTTCGCGTCTGACCCGTGCCGCTGTCGAGGGTGCCTTGCCGGTATCGACGATCACGCGCCAGGACATCGAAACGAGTGGGTTTACTTCGGTGGGCGAACTCCTGCGCAACACGGTGTTCAACTCCGTCGGCGCATTCAGAGCGCAGTCCGGCAGCTCTGCGCAGTCGCTAGTGGCCGTGGACCTGCGCGGGCTCGGCACGGAGCGCACATTGGTGCTGATCGATGGTCGCCGTGCGCCGAAGGCGCCTTTCGCGCCCACCGCGCAGGATCTCAACGCGGTTCCGCTGGCTGCGGTCGAGCGTATCGAAATCCTCAAGGACGGCGCTTCGGCCGTTTACGGTTCGGACGCAATCGGTGGCGTCATCAACATCATCACCCGCAAGGACTTCCAGGGCGTCGAGATCGCGTACCAGGTGCAGGGCACCGAGCGCAAGGGTGGTGATGTCGAGCAGGGCTCGGTGACCATCGGGATGAACAGCCAGCGCGGCAACTTGGTGATCGGCGCATCGTACTTCAAGCGCGACATCATCTTCGCGCGAGACGCGATTCTCGCGGAGCGCGGCGCGAGCTTCTTTTCCAACAATCTCATCTACGGCGTCGATACCAACGGCGACGGCGAGCTCCAGAACTCTGAGTACGTCTACGCCCCGGTGCCGGGCGGATGTCCGAATTCGGATCCTGCGTTCTACCTGACCCCCTCCGGCCTGTGCGGCTACGACTTCAACCTCGTCGCGGCGGACGAGGCGGAAACGGGCAACCAGGGACTGTTCGCGCGGGGCATCTATCACATCTCCGATACTTGGGACGTCACCGTCAATGCCAGCATCAACCGCGCCAAGTCTTTCGGGCGCTACGCGCCGTCCCTGAACGATCTTCCCTTGACCATCCCGCTCGACAACCCATTCCTGGACCGGGCCGCCCTGCGCGACGCGGATGGCAACACGTTTACCGATGACCAGTTGCTGACACCGATATATCTGTACCACCGCTTTGCGTCCCTTGGTAACCGCGACACCACCACAGACGCCAACGTCTACGATCTGACCGGCATCTTCTCTGGCAGCCTCTTCGGTTTCGCCGACGCGAACGTCGGTGCTCGCTACAACGAGTACAAGTATTACGAGTTCGGGCGCTTCTTCCTCGCCCGTCCGGTGGCCCAGAGCATCCTGGACGATGGGAGCTACGACTTCCGCGATCCGAATGCGACCCCTGAGGCCGCTGCTGCCGCCAAGACCACGACGGCTCGCGAGTCCACCTGGGTGACACGCGAAGCGTTCGCCGACGTGCAGTTCCCGATGTTCACTCTGCCGGGCGGCCAGGCCAAGCTGCTGGTGGGCTGGGAGTATCGGGAGGAGGACTACTCGGATCTGTACGACGCACAGTCGGAGGCCGGCAACGTGGGTGGTTCTGCTGGCAATTCGGCCGGTCTGGACCGGCGCGTGCGTGCCTACTTCGGTGAGGCGCTGTTCCCGATCTTGTCCAACCTCGAGGTCACGGCGGCGCTTCGCCACGACCGCTATTCGGACTACGGCAACGATACGTCGCCGAAGATCGGCCTGCGCTATCAGCCGTGGGATCCGCTGACCCTGCGTGCGTCGTACGGCCAGGGGTTCCGCGCGCCGACGCTGGATTTCCTCAGCCAGAAGCCTGCGTTCTCGGCCGAGCCGATCACCAACGACCAGCCGACCTGTGAGTTCTTCGGCTTCAATTGGGACGCCACGACCAACACCTGCCGCAATGCGCAAGGTCGTACGCAGCAGATCCAGATCACCGCGACACAGATCGCCAATCCGGATTTGGGTTCCGAGCAGTCGGACCAGTACTCGGTGGGCTTCGCCTGGGACGTGACGTCCTGGTTCGACTTCTCACTCGACTACTACAACATCAAGATCGAGGACCGGATCGATACGTTCTCGCCGGAGGAGATCCTCGACGCGCTGCGCGTCGGCGATTCGGTGCCATCGGCGTTCATCGTCGAGCGTGGTGGCAGAACACCGGACGATCCGCTGTACAACCCGAACGCGCGCATCACCAATCTGGTCTTCGGTTTTGCCAACACCGGCAAGCTCGATACCAGTGGCCTCGATTTCGAGGGCAACCTGCGCTTCAATCTCGGCGACTGGGGTAACCTCAACGCCCAGGCGCGCTACGTGCATATCCTCGAATACAAGCTCGACAACGGTCGCGACATCATCGGTGACCCGGCAAACCCGGAGTACCGGGCCATGACCAGCGCGTTGTGGAAGGTGTGGGACCTGGCTGTGGGCTGGAATATGAACGTGATTGGCAAGCAGGCGCAGGCCGTGGGCGTGAACAGCGCCGGAGACGTGGTGCGGACTGGTCGTATCGGCACGTACATCACGCACGACATGCAGTTGTCGTATTCGGCGCCGTGGAACGCCGAGATCACCGTCGGCGCGATCAACGTGTTCGGCAAGGAGCCGTCCGGCAAGTCGGCATTCGATGGCCGCGACTACAACTTCTATCTGTACGATCAGTACGGCACTCAACCGTACATTCGCTACACGCAGCGGTTTTGATCGGCTGTGCGTCCTCGGAGGGCCCCGGCAGGGGCCCTCTTTTTTTGCGTTGCCGCGCCGGTTATGGTCGGCGGGGTGAGTGACTCGCCCGAGGTCAAGTTGTCAGCGGATCCGGATCATGCCTTGCGTGCGCGCGCCTGGAGCCGCTACTGGTCCAGCGAGGTTCGGCATTCGTGTCCTGGAAGCTTCGAGGGGCATTACGGGAGCGCCACCGAGAACTACTGGCGCACGCGATTTCAGCGGATTCGACCAGAGCATGTAGTGATGGAGGTTGGGTGTGGTAATGGATCGCTGATCAGGCTGCTGGATGAGGCCGGCGTTTCGGTTCGTCCGTCCGTGTTCCATGGCATCGACGCGGCCCGTCTGAATCTGCACTGGCTTGAAGACCTGAGCGACGACATGCGGGCCCGCGTCCGCGTGCATGCGCAAACGTCCGTCCAGCGACTGCCCCTGTCCGACCACAGTATCGATCACATCTACAGCCAGTATGCCCTGGAGTACTGCGCCGATGATGTCGCGTGGTCCGAGCTGGCGCGCGTGCTGAAGCCCGGCGCGACCTTCGCGGCGATCGCGCATTGTGCTGATTCATACCTGGCGCGTGTCGCCGCGTCTGAACGCGACCACTGCGACTGGCTGTTGCGCACGGATGGCGTGGTTGCCCGGGCCGAGCGGATACTGTCGCTGATCGCCGCGGCGACTGGATCACGTCCTGCAGGCGCTGCTGCGGAAAAAGCTCGTTCTGCGTTGAACATGGCGCTCGCCGAACTGAGCGAGCGAGTGCAAACCGGCGAATGCACGGATGTGCTCGACGACACCGCGCAGCGCATCATGCACTTGGTGCAGACTGCACTGGTCGGAGCGGCCGGAACTGCCCGGGCACACCTGCAGCGGCTGCAGGACGAGCTGGTGGATCACCGGCTGCGAGTCGGCGAACTTGTTGCATACGCGCTGGACACAGGTGCTCTGGTCGAATGGGAGACAAGGCTGCGGGAGTTGGGCTTCCGCTCGATTGAAATCGGCGAGATCCATGAGGGATCCCACCTGGTCGGCTGCACGATCGCCGCCGAATGAACGCAAACACGACGATATCCGATGGTTAAACAGACGCAAACCCCGCATGAAGGCCTGCGACAGGCCTTCGCCGACCTGCATCGCGGGCAACTCGATGCCGCGCGCAGCGCCTTCGCAGTCCTGTGCGGTGAGAGGGACGTGGCTGTGGACGCCTACCGCGGACTCGCCTCGATCGCCTGGCGGCAGGGGCAAGGCGCATCGGCCATCGATTTCCTGCGCCAGGCGATCGGCATCGACCCAGAGAACTTCGACGCACGCTCCGATCTTGGCCTCGTGCTGATGCTGTCGCGGCAGACCGGGGCGGCGGTCGCCGAGTGGCAGTGCGCCGCCCAACTGCGCCCGGACGACGCGGATATCTGGCACAACCTGGGCAAAGCCCTGGGCGACCTGAGGCAGCTCGGTCCGTGTCGCGAGGCCTTCGAGCGATCATTGATGCTCAAGCCCGATCGCGTGACGACGCTCGCGACCTACGCCCGCGCACTCGCGAACTGCGGGGATGACGACGGCGCGGAGGCCTTGTGGGAGCGTGTGATTGCCCTCCAGCCGAATCAGGCCGATGGCTACAAGGGCCTGGCCGACGTGCAGTTCGCGCGCGGTCATCTCGAGCGTGCCCTGGAAACCTACCGTCGTGGCGCCGAAGCCGTGCCGGACTCGCCCGAGATGCACATGGGCCATGCCCAGATGCTGGAAGATTTTGGGGAGCGCGAGAACTCCGAGCGGTCCTTCCGGCGCGCCCTGGAGCTGCGGCCCAACTGGGCGATGGCGCTGGAGGGTCTGCTGACTTTGGTCCGTGGCCGTGCCGATGATCTGCTGGTGGCTCAGGCGCAAGCCATCGTCTCGGATCCAAAGCGCCCACCTCCGGATCGCGCGAACGTGGGTTTCGGGCTGGGCAAGGTCTTCGATGCGCAGGGGCGGTACGACGAGGCGTTCTCAGCCTGGCGTCAGGCCAATGCGGCGCGGCGGCAGCAGGTCGGCCCATATGACCGACAGCGCACGGTTGCACGCGTCGACCGTCTGATCCAAGCATTTTCGTCGGACGCGATCGCCAGGCTCTCGGGCCAGGGCAGCGCGGATGAGCGGCCCGTGTTCGTGCTCGGTATGCCGCGCAGCGGAACTTCGCTGGTGGAGCAGATCATCGCGGCACACCCGGATGCGCGGGGCCTGGGTGAATTGCGAGAGATGTCGGAGATCGCGCGTTCGATGCCGCAGCGGATCGGCACGATTCAACGTTGGCCGGAAGCGTTGTCCGCGGCCGACCGGAGCGTCCTGCAGGGCGCAGCGGCGGACTATCTGTCCGCGCTGGTGCGCCGCGCCAGGGGTGATGCGGAGCGTCTGGTCGACAAGGCGCCGCTGAACTTCTTCCATGTTGGCCTCATCGCACTGATCTTTCCGCGCGCGCGCATGATCTGGTGTCGGCGCGACCCCAGGGACGTCTGCCTGTCGATCTATGGCGAAAACTTCGCGCTGGAGCAGGGATTCGCGACGGACCTCGCCGACCTGGGCCACTTCTACCGGGAGTACATGAGGCTGATGAGGCATTGGTGCCACGTCTTGCCGGATCATATGTATGAGTGTGTGTACGAAGACTTGGTTGCAAGTCCCGAACACGGCGCGCGGGCGCTGATCGAAGCGGTGGGTCTGTCGTGGAATGACGCCTGCCTGCGCTTTCATGAGCAGAACCGTCCAGTGCTGACGCCGAGTCGCTGGCAGGTGCGTCAGCCGATGTACGCGCGGGCGGTCGGTCGTTGGAAATCTTACGAGCGCTGGCTGCGACCATTGATCGAGGCGCTGGGCGACGAGATTGAGTGATGACGCAGCGAGCGCAGGGAGCGAGGTTCGAAGTTTTTCCGGGTTTCGCGGTTCCGATGGTGCGGGCCGAGCATCCTCAACCCGCGCGACTGAACCAGTCGCTGCGCGAGCTGTTCCTGCGCCGGGAGGCCGAGGGCGATGTCTATCGAAATCCCGATCCGACGATGAACATTCGACCGGGCTTGTTCGAGAGTCGCTTCGATCTGTTCGAGTGGCCTGATCCGCCGATTGCGGAGCTGCGCGCGTTCTGTTTCTCTGCGCTGTTCAAGGCGGTTTCCGAGCTGAGTGGCTATGCGCGCGCGGAGATGGAGCGGCTCGAAGTGCGCGCGAGTGCCTGGTTCCATATCACGCGCCGCGGAGGTTACTTTGGCCAGCACAATCACCCGATGGCGAGTTGGTCCGGGGTCTACTGCGTCGACGCGGGACAGGATCGCAGTGGGCATCCCGAAAGTGGTGCGCTGGTGTTCTCGCACCCCGCGGCAGTCGCATCGGCGTTCGTCGATCTGGGCTGCGTGAACCTGAAGGATCCGTGGGGCATACGTCCTGCAAGTTTCCATCTGAAGCCGGGTGAACTCGTTCTGTTCCCGTCCTGGCTGATGCATCAGGTGATGCCGTATCAGGGCGATGGCCAGCGTGTCACCGCGGCATTCAATGCTTGGTTCAGGCAGAAGCCGGCGTGAGTGGCGAAGGGCGTCGATCGTGAATGCTGCTGGCGATGTGCAGGCGCAACTCGGGATCCAGCTGTGCTGCAACCGGGAGTGGGCGCGGGCGCTGGACCTCCTCGATCCATTGCTGCAAGCGGAGCCGCAGCGCTATGTCGCTCGGCTTTTTCTTGGCCTGGCTCAGCGTCAGGTGGGCGAGGCCGACCACGGTGCGCGCAACTGCCTGCGCGCGCTGCAGGATGCCCGCAGGCTCGGGTACTGGCGCGACAATTCGACCACTCCGGCCTGGCTGCGACACTATGTCAAAGCAGGCGTTGCCGTCGTGGCCGATTTCCAGAGGACACGCCTGCACGCGGCCATCGCCCGCGCACGGGAGGAGCAGCAGCTGCCGGATACCGGACGCATTGATCGCTTCGTCGACGGCTATGTCGAAGGCCTGCTCATCAATCCGGATGATCCGCGGCAGCAGCCCAAGAAGCACCTGATTCCGGGAGTGCCGGCGAGTCCATGGATCGACACGGCACTGCTGCCGTGGGTCAGCGTGCTCGAAAGCAATTGGGACACGATCCGCAACGAGTTTCTGGCGATCCACGCCGGGGCGAGCGGTGTGGAGTCGTTCCTCAAGTTCACGTCGCCCAGTCAGATCCCTAGGTATCTGACCGGCAATGGCGTGTCGCCGAGTTGGGACGCCTACTTCTTCTATCGCCACGGGGTGCGCAACGAGGAGAACTGCGCACGCTGCCCGCAGACGGCTGCGCTCCTGGAGACACTGCCCTTGTTCCGCGTGCCTGGCTTCGCTCCGGAAATCTGCTTCTCCATCCTGAGCCCTGGCACTCGTATTCTTCCACATCGTGGTGATTCGAACGCGCGCGTCGTCGTGCATCTGCCGTTGGTTGTTCCAGAGGGATGCGCCTTGAAGGTGGCAGGCGAAGCGCGCGCTTGGCACGAAGGGCGGGTGATGGTGTTTGACGACACCTACGAGCACGAGGCGTGGAATAACAGCGGTCACTTCCGAGCGATTCTGCTGCTCGATGCGTGGAATCCACATCTGACGGAGTCAGAACAAAGGGCCTTCGTTGCTGTGACCAGCGAGATTCACCGTCTGGGCCAGTTGCTTGCGATGGGTGCAGACAGTTCCGCCTAGATGCGGCGTCTTTCGCTGTCAATCCTCCGGTTGGCCAGTGCGGCATCCGCCATCCGGCGGATGGGGATCTAGCCATCCGGCCAAGTGTTTTTTCCGTGTCCCGCGCCTAACGTGTGCTGACCGCGACGTGCGGTGTGCAAGGACAAGGGAGACTGGACATGAACGTGATGGCGAAGCTGCTGGCTGCGGCGGCACTGACGATGGCGACGATGGTGGCCCAGGCCGGGCCGGTGAACATCAACACGGCGGATGCGAAGACGCTGGCCAAGGAACTCAAGGGCGTGGGCCCGGCGAAGGCGGAGGCGATCGTCAAGGATCGCGCGGCCAAGGGCGAGTTCAAGAGTCCGCAGGACATCATGCGCGTCGGCGGCGTCGGCAAGTCGATCTACGAACAGAACAAGGACAGCATCAAGATCAAGGACTGATCGGTCCCAAGGGAGGATTCCAAAGGCGGGCCGCGGCCCGCCTTTTTTTGCGGCGGTAGAATCCGGGACGCGGCCGATGTTGGCGCTTTCGGCCGACTGTCCACGGTGGTTCTTTCGCGGTGTACGCATGGTCAATGCAAGAAGAGCGGGTGTGGTGCTGGTGTGTCTCGCGCTGGCGGGATGTTCCTTGTTCGACGACGAGGGGCGCGTGACCCTCTCCGTCGCCGATGCGCCGGTGGATGGCGTCGATGCCGTCGTCGTGCAGTTCAGCCGCGTGGTGTTCGTGACCGACGACGATCAGCGCGAGTCGATCAGCCTGTCGCCGCCGGTCGCCGTCAATCTGCTGGAACTGACCGGCGGCGATCATTTCGCGTTGCTGGCCGATCGGCGCCTGCCGCAGGGGCGCTATCGCAAGATCGAATTCCGTGTCGATGCGGCGGCGGGCGCGGCGGACTCCTACGTGCTCGAGCGTGGCAGCACGATTGGCGAGTCACTCGTCGTTCCGGACGAGTACAGGCCGCAGCTGACGGTCTCGACGGATTTCACAGTCGAGCGCCGCCGCTCGGTCGCGGTGACGGTGGATTTCGACCTGCGGCGTTCCCTGTTCCGGACGCAGGACGGCCGCTACGAGCTGCGTCCCAGGCTGCGGACGGTTCTGGATGACGAGGCAGGCACGGTCGGCGGAACGGCGTCGTCCGCGCTGCTCGACAACTGTTCTGGCCCGGCCGTGTATGCCTTCAGCGGCAGCAACGCGGCAACCGACGACGTCGATGGGCTGGACCCGGAGCCGATCCAGTCAGCCATCGTCAATGCCGGCGATGGGCGCTACGCGATCGGCTTCCTCAACGCCGGGAGCTATACGCTCGCGTTCACCTGCGACGCCGACCGCGACGAGCCCGGCGAAAGCAACGACGACGCGGTGCGCTTCCTGCGCAAGCTCAACGTCACGATCGTGGCGCGCCGCGCAACGACCGTGAACTTCAACTGAAGCGCGGCCGCTGACGCTCAGGCTGCCTGCTGCGCGGCCTTGCGCTGCTCGAACTTCTTCTTGCCCGGCAGGATGCCCATGGCCTTGCAGATGATGCCGAGCATGATCTCGTCGGCGCCGCCGCCGATCGAGACGAGGCGCGTGTCGCGGTAGGCGCGCGCGACCTTGTTCTCCCACATGAAGCCCTGGCCGCCCCAGAACTGCAGCAG
Organism: Fontimonas sp. SYSU GA230001; assembly: GCF_040066175.1. Lineage (NCBI taxonomy): Bacteria > Pseudomonadati > Pseudomonadota > Gammaproteobacteria > Nevskiales > Nevskiaceae > Fontimonas > Fontimonas sp. SYSU GA230001. Next base: position 74,293 of record NZ_JBEAAM010000018.1, on the reverse strand, counting down.
CCCGTCAGTGACTTCGCGTGATACGCGGCCGATCTTGAGCTTGCACATCGATGCGAGCATCGCGATGTGCTCGGGCGTGTGCTTGCCAGAGATGTATTCCTCGGTGGTCTGGTAGATCAGCGCCTTGAGCGCCTCGACCTCGGTGCGCAGCTCGGCGAGACGGAAATGCACGTACTGGTTGTCGAGGATCGACTGGCCGAAGGCCTGGCGCTGGCCGGTGTAGTCGATCGTCTCCTTGATCAGGTTCAGCAGGCCGTCGATGCCGCTGGCGGCGCCGAACAGGCGCTCCTCCTGGAACTGCATCATCTGGTACATGAAGCCCAGGCCTTCCTGGCCGATCAGGTTGCGGCGCGGCACGCGCACGTTGTCGAGGAAGATCATCGCCGTGTCGGACGAACGCATGCCGAGCTTGTCGAGCTTGGCCCTGCGGTCGATCCCCCTGGCGTCCATCGGCACGACGATCAGACTCTTGTTCTGGTGCGGTTTGCCCGCGGAGGTGTTCACCAGCATGCAGGCCCAGTCGGACTGCGTGCCGTTGGTGATCCACATCTTCGAGCCGTTGATGACGTAGTCGTCGCCATCCTTGCGCGCCCAGGTCTTGACGCCGGCGACGTCGGAGCCGGCGCCGGCCTCGGACACCGCGATCGACACGACCATGTCGCCGCGGATCGCCGGCTCCAGGTACTCCTTGCGCAGTTCCTTCGAGCCGAAGCGCGCGAGCGCCGGCGTGGCCATGTCGGTCTGCACGCCGATGCCCATCGGCACGCCGCCGCAGCTGCAGTTGCCGAGCGCCTGCGCAAACAGCACCTGGTAGGAGTAGTCGAGGCCCAGGCCGCCGTTCTCCACCGGCTTGGTGATGCCGAGCAGGCCGAGCGTGCCCATCTTCTTCAACACCTCGCGCGCGGGCCAGATGCCGGCCGCTTCCCATTCCTCGACGTGCGGATTGATCTCGTCCTCCACGAACTTCTTCGTCGTCCGGTACAGTTCGAGGTGTTCGTGGGTAACGTTCATTATCATCTCCAACGAGGTGCGCAGGCCGATGTCTTATATGCCTGCGACGAGTATGCGGTCAATCGGGATGACGTGAGAAAACCAGGCGCGGAAATCCACGCTACCGTTTGTTGCCGGATTGTGCCGGCAGCGCGTCGAGCGCGACTTCGAACAGCGAAGGCCAGCACTTGCCGGTGAGATAGAAGTGATCGCTCGCGGTGTCGTAGGCGATGCCGTTGAGCACATGCTCACGCTCATCCCAGCCGGGCGGCTTGCGCAGGCGCAGGCGCAGCGCCGCGAAGTCGAGCCACGCATCGACCCGGCCGCTGCGCGGGTCGATCACGGCCACGCGATCGCTCATCCACACGTTCGCATAGATGCGTCCGCGCGCGTACTCCAGCTCGTTGAGCCGGGTGACCGGCTGCGCGCCATCCTTGACGACGATCTCGCGCGCGACCGAGAAGTCTCCGGCATTGCGGAAGCGGATCGTGGCGCTGCCGTCACTCATGATCAGGTGCGTGCCATCGTGCGTCAGTCCCCAGCCTTCTCCCGAATAACGCAGCTGCGCGACGGGCCGGAGGTCCAGATCGAACACTTGCGCGATCTGTTCGAGCCAGGTGATGACGATGATCCGGTCGTGCGCGACGGTCACGCCCTCGGCGAACCAGTCGCGCGGAAACGGCGCCTGCCGCATGACTGCGCCCGTGTCGAGAGACTTCTCGTAAAGTGCCGAACGCCCGTAGCGGCCGACGCTTTCGAGCAGTCGGCCGCGATGGATTTCCAGTCCCTGCGTGAAGTGCGAGACGTCGTGTGGCAGCGTGCGGATCACGCGCCACGACAGCGTTTGCGCGGCTTCACCATGTGCGCGCGGCGGTGTGATTGCGCACGCGCATGTCAGGGCAAGAACAACGACGAAGCGATGCATCGGTCGTCTCGAAACGGTCGGTGGAGATTGTGCGCGAAGACAAAGCCATTGATTTAATTTTTTTTGATCGGTAAAAATTCACACATGGAAACGCATTGTGCGTTTCCAAAACCACGCGGAGTGTTCCGCGGATGTCACGATGGAGGTTGTGAGATGGCAACGAAGAAGGCTGCGAAGAAGGCGGTGAAGAAGGTCGCCAAGAAGGCTGCGAAGAAGGCGGTGAAGAAGGTCGCGAAGAAGGCGACCAAGAAGGCCGCCAAGAAAGTCGTGAAGAAGGCGAAGGCCGCGGCGAAGAAGTAAGCGGGCTGCGACACGCTGTTGGGGCGGCCCCGACCTTGCGTCCCCGACCGGACGCTCGCCGCCCTCGATTTTGAAGAGACGAGCCACAGCAAGCGCTTCATCCTTGCGCCGCGGCTACCCGATCCGACTGTCGAGTAGCCGCGTTTCTTTTGCCCACAACGGGTCTCCGTGTGCCGCGGTCCCCAGCACGCCTCCGTGACGATCGGCCGCCGGGCCAGCCGGTACAATGCGCCGCTCTGGAGACCCGCAATGATCAGAAGCATGACTGGTTACGCGCGCGTCGAGCGCGCGGGTGAATGGGGACGCATCAGCTGGGAGATGCGTTCGGTCAACCACCGCTATCTCGATGTGCTGTTCAAGCTGCCGGAGGAATTCCGCGCGCTCGAAGGTGATCTGCGCGCGATGGCCGGCACGCGGATCTCGCGCGGCAAGATCGAATGCGCGTTGCGCTATCAGCGCGAAGTGGCACCCGGCGAGCACATCGTGCTCGATCTCAACCGCGTCCACCAGCTGCGCAATGCCCTCGATCAACTCAATGCCGAGTTCGGCGCCATGACAGCGCCCGAACCGATGCGCTTGCTCGCCTTCCCGGGCGTGGTGCGCGAGGAGCGCGCCGACTTCGCGCCGCTGCTCGCCGAGGCGCGGGGCCTGTTCGACGAGGCGATCACGCAGTTTTCAGACTCGCGCGCCGGTGAGGGCGCCCGTCTGGCCCAGTTCATGCTCGAGCGCTGCGACGCGCTGCAGGCGCTGGTCGAGCAGATCCGCGCGCGCTATCCGCTGGTGCGCGACCAATGGCTCGAACGCCTGCGCGCGCGCTGCCGGGATCTGGGTGTCGATGTCGAGCCGCAGCGGCTGGCGCAGGAGGTCGTGCTGACCTCGCAGCGCCTCGACATCGAGGAGGAGATGTCCAGGCTGGTCAGTCACCTGCAGGAAGTCCGGCAGGCGCTCGGACGATCCGACGCGGTCGGGCGCCGGCTCGACTTCCTGATGCAGGAGCTGAACCGCGAAGCCAACACGACGTCGTCGAAGTCGCAGGATGCCGAGATGACCCGCTGTGCGGTGGACATGAAAGTGATCATCGAGCAGATGCGCGAACAGGTGCAGAACATCGAGTGAGCCGGGCCGGCATCCGGCGCTATAGTGGGCCATGAGCCAGGGCAATCTTTTCATCGTGTCGGCGCCCAGCGGTGGCGGCAAGACCAGCCTGACGCGCGCGTTGCTGCCGCGGCTGGACGAGAGCGGCATCCGCGCCGTCATATCGGTGTCGTACACGACCCGCGCGCCGCGCAAGGGCGAAGACGAGGGCGTGCACTACCACTTCATCGACGACGGCCGTTTCGTGGAGATGGTCGAGCGCGGCGAGTTTCTCGAACACGCCGAGGTGTTCGGCCGGCGTTACGGCACTGCACGGCCGCGCACCGAGCAGCTGCTCCACGATGGCTGTGACGTGATTCTCGACATCGACTGGCAGGGTGCGCGCCAGGTGCGGGCGCAGATGCCGGGGGCCCAGAGCATCTTCATCCTGCCGCCGTCGCTGGAGGAACTGGAGCGCAGGCTGAGGACGCGCAGCCAGGACGATGACGAAACCATCGCCCGGCGCATGCGTGCGGCGCGCGAGGAGATGTCGCACTTCGACGAGTACGATTATCTGGTCGTCAACGACGACTTCGATCGCGCTCTGCGCGAGCTGGCGGCGGTGTTCGTGGCCGGTCGCGTGCGCCGGGAGGGCCAGCGGCAGCGGCTGGCGCCGCTGATCGACCGGCTGCTGGCCAAGCGGCCCTCGCTCGGCTAAACTGCGCGGCCCTTTGGTGTACCTGTGGTGTAATCATGGCCCGAGTCACGGTAGAAGACTGCCTCGTCAAGATCCCGAACCAGTTCGATCTCACGCTGGTCGCCGCCAAGCGTGCGCGCCAGCTGGCGCGCGGTGCCGAGGCGCACCTGCCCTGGGGCAATCACAAGTCCACGGTGCTGTCGCTGCGCGAGATCGCCGAGGGCCACGTCGGCCGCGACGTGCTCGAGGAGCAGGACCTGCCCGCGGTGCAGCAGCCGAAGATGGAACTCGAGGCGCTCGATCCGTCCTTCGACGCCTGAGCGTGGCCGCGCCGTACAAGAACCCGCCCGACGGCGGGTTCTTGCGTTTATGGGCATGATGCGCCGATGACTGCCCAACCAAGCCGCCGTCGTGGACTGCCGGCCTGCGGCGCGGACCTGCTGCTGCGGATACGTGAGGTCCACGCGCAGGCCCTGGCCAGCGGTGCGCTGCAGCCGATCCCGACGCGCTGCGAATCTCTGCGCGCGGGCGGCGTGGACTACGTCCTGCGTGTCGTCGAGTCGCTGCGGCGCAAGCCGCCGCCGGGCGCGGCGCAAGGGAATCCGTTCCTGCCCTACGAGCCGGCGCTGTACGTCGCGCACCTGCCGCCGCGACACGTGCTGCTGCTCAACAAGTTCAACGTCATCGAACCGCATCTGCTGGCGGTCACCGAGGCGTACGAGCCGCAGTCGGCGCTCCTGGGCGTCGACGATTTCGCCGCTGCGCTCGCGTTGCTGCAGCGCCTCGACGGACTGGTGTTCTACAACGGCGGGCGCATCGCCGGTGCCAGCCAGCCGCACAAGCACCTGCAATGGGTGCCGAGCGAACTCCTGCCCGGCCGGCCCGACCTGCCGGTCGAAGCGGCCGTGATGCGCGCCCTCGCCGACGGTTCTGCGCGTGCGGGTCTGCCGTTCATGCACGCCGTCGCCAGCCTTGCGCCGGGCGCAGGCGCGGCGCTGCTCCAGCAGCGGTACCGCGCGCTGCTTAAGGCCGCCGGGGTGCCGACCGGCGACGGCGTCAGCGAGAACTACAACCTGCTGCTCACGCGCCGCTGGATGATGGTGGTGCCGCGCCGCGTCGAGAGCTCCGAGGGGATCAGCGTCAACGCGCTCGGCTTCGCCGGTGCCCTGCTGGTGCGCGACGAGGCGCAGGCGGCACGGGTGCGCGCGGTCGGTCCGGAGGCGATCCTCGCGGCGGTGAGCGCCGCCGCTCAGCCGGCCGGCTGAGCGAGCCGCGCCGCGATCGCACGGATCGTCTCCACGTTGTACGGCAGGCCCAAGTGACTGCCGCGCACTTCGACATTGTCGGTGTTCGGCGCCTCGGGTTCGCGACAGCAGGGCCAGGCGACGATGCCGTCGGTGCGCGTGTAGATCGCCGTGCATGGCACCGGCGGTGGCGTGATGCGGCGGCGGAATCCTTCGAGGTCCAGATTGACGGGCCTGCCGGCGTTGATCAGGCGGAACAGCGGCATCAGGTTGTTGGCATCGGGCCGCACATTGATCGGGCTGCCGAGCGTGAACACGCGCCGCACGTATGGCGGCGTGTGGCGCGCCATCTCGCGCACGAACACACCGCCCAGGCTCCAGCCGATCAGGCTCACCGGCCCGTGACGCTCGTAGAGCTTGTGCAGGCGCAGGTTCAGCGCGTTCTTGATCGGCGGGCGCATGCCCAGGTTCACCCCCTGGTCCCAGCCATAGGCGGTGTAACCGAGACTGCCGAGAAACGTGCGCAGGGGGCGGGTCGCACCGTCGCCGGCGCCGAAGCCCGGGACGATCAGCACCGCGTGGCCGTCGCCGCGCGGCAGTTCTTCGCGCAATGCACGGCTGCGCAGGATCAGCCCCGCCATCTCCGGCAGCACGCGTGTTTCGAGCAGCAGCAGACGGGCGGTCGGCGAACTCGGGGTGGCTGGATCGTGCGGGTTCATGGGTACGTCACGGGCTGCTAGAGTTGCCGCGCATTGTCACCCGGAAGGCGTCATGCCGCACCTGATCAACCGCCGCGACCTGCAGTTCCTGCTCTACGAGCTGTTCGACGTCGAGGCGCTGACCAAGCTGCCGCGCTACGCGCACCTGGATCGCACGACGATCGACGGCGTGCTCGATGCCGCGCAGACGCTGGCCGAGGAACGGTTCCAGACACACGCGGCGAAGCTGGACGCGAACGAGCCGCAGTTCGACGGCGAGCGCGTGCATCTGATCGCGGAGGTCAAGGCCGCGCTCGATGCATACATTGAAGGCGGCTTCCTGTCCGCGGCCTTCGACAGCGAGCTCGGCGGCCTGCAGCTGCCGTACACGGTGGTGTCGGCGATGCAGGGACTGTTCGTCGCCGCCAATGCCGGCACCGCCGGTTATCCGTTCCTGACCGCCGCGGCGGCCAATCTGCTGCGCGTGCACGGCAGCGACGAGCAGAAGGCGCGCTACATGCGGCCGATGCTCGCCGGGCGTTTCTTCGGCACGATGTGCCTGTCCGAGCCGCAGGCCGGTTCTTCGCTCGGCGACATCCGCACCCGGGCGATCCCGCTGGCCGACGGCCGCTACCGCATCGTCGGCAACAAGATGTGGATCTCCGGCGGCGATCACGAATTGTCGGAAAACATCGTGCATCTGGTGCTGGCCCGCATCGAGGGCGCGCCGGCCGGGACCAAGGGCATCTCGCTGTTCATCGTGCCCAAGTTCGAACTTGGCGCCGACGGCGCACGCGGACGGCGCAACGGCGTGCGGCTGGTCGGGCTCAATCACAAGATGGGCTATCGCGGCACCGTCAACACGGTGCTGAGCTTCGGCGATGGCGTCGATTGCATCGGCGAGCGCGTCGGAGAAGCGGGGCAGGGGCTGGCCTGCATGTTCCACATGATGAATGAGGCGCGCATCGGCGTCGGCCTGGGTGCGACGATGCTCGGCTACGCCGGCTACCTCGCGTCGCTGGACTACGCGCGCAGCCGGCCGCAGGGACGGCCGCCGTCGGCCAAGGATCCGGCCAGCCCGCAGGTGCCGATCATCGAGCACGCCGACGTCAAGCGCATGCTGCTGCAGCAGAAGGCTTACGTCGAAGGCGGACTGGCGCTGTGCCTGTACTGCGCGCGCCTGGTGGACGACGCGGCGACGGCCACCAACGCACACCGCCGTGAGGAATGCGCACTGCTGCTCGACATCCTCACGCCGATCGCCAAGGCCTGGCCCAGCGAGTTCTGTCTGGAGGCCAACAAGCTGGCGATCCAGGTGCTCGGCGGGTACGGCTACACGCGCGATTACCCGGTCGAGCGCCTGTACCGCGACAACCGCCTCAATCCGATCCACGAAGGCACCAACGGCATCCAGGCACTCGACCTGCTCGGCCGCAAGGCGATGATGAAGAACGGCGCGGCCTTCCGCTTGCTGGCGGCGCGCATCTCAGCCGACATCGAGGCGGCGACGGGTCTCGCTGACCTGGACGCGTTCGCGCGCGAGCTGCGCAAGGCGCTGGAGACGGCGATCGGCGTGACGCAGGCGCTGGGCGCGGCCGGCGCGCAGGGGCAGATCGAGCGGATGCTGGCCAACGCCAGCGCCTATCTGGAGATGCTCGGGCATACCGTCGTCGCGTGGATCTGGCTGCAGCAGGCGCAGCGCGCGCTGGCGCTGCGTGCCGCCGACCACGGACGCGATGGCGATTTCATCGAAGGCAAGCTGCGTGCCGCGCGCTACTTCTACCGCTACGAGCTGCCCAGGGCAGCGCGCCTGGCCGAACTGTTGCTGCGTCTGGACGATACCTGCCTGACGATGCCTGACGCAGCCTTCTAGGGGAAACCACATGTCACGGACCGTCTGGATCACGACCGCCGCGATCGGCCTGGGCCTGGCCGCGCTGGCCTGGAGTTTCACTCCGCAATCGCTCTCCGTTGCCGTCGAGGGCATGCCCGAGGTCATGCCGATGACGCGGCCGCAGCCGCCGGCCGACATGCGCGTCGGCGTGTTCCAGACCGGCCACATGGATTCGAAGGCGCTGTTCGCCTATCGCGGCGGCGGCTTCGATGATCGCGTCTTCGGCATGGATGTCGTCGTGGTCGATCATCCGCAGGGTGTGCTGCTGTTCGATGCCGGCTTCGGACGCAAGGTCGAGGAACACGCCAAGACCGTTCCGTGGCTGATGCGCGTGACCTCGAAGATCACGCCGGAGGTGCCGGTGATCGATCAGCTGTCCGGCGCGAGCCTCTCGCCCGAGCGGCTCCGCGGTGTCGTGCTCACGCACGCGCACTGGGATCACGTCTCCGGGCTGGACGACCTGCGCGGCGTGCCGGTGTGGGTGACGCAGCGGGAACTCGATTTCATCCACAGCGGCCATCCGGCGGCGCGGCTCGCGGCGCAGCTGGGCGAACTCCACTACGAGGTCTATGACTTCGGGGGCGGGCCGTACTGGGGGTTTGCGAAGAGCCATGACGTGTTCGGCGACGGCTCGGTCGTGCTGGTGCCGGCCGGCGGCCACACGCCCGGTTCGATCATCGCCTTCATCCATGCCCCGGACGGACACAGCTATGCGCTGATCGGCGATCTGGCTTGGCAGCACGAGGGCATCGACATCCCGGCGGAGCGGCCCTGGATGTCGCGCCTGCTGGTGGACGACGACGCAGCCGGCGTGCGCGCGGCGCTGTTGCGTCTGCACCTGCTGCAGCGTGCGATGCCCGATCTGATCATCGTGCCCGCGCACGATCGGCGCGTGACGCGCACGCTGCCGCCGGCGACGCGGGCGGATGCCCTGAAGAAGGGCTGAGCATGCAGATCGGTCCCCATCGCATCGACCCGCCGGTCATCCTTGCGCCGATGGCCGGCGTCACCGACCGGCCGTTCCGGCAGATGGTGCGGCGCCTGGGCGCGGGGCTCGCGGTGTCGGAGATGACCACCTCGGACGCCAGCCTCTGGCACACCGACAAGTCGCGCCTGCGCCGCGACCACGCCGGCGAGCCGGGACCGATCGCCGTGCAGATCGCCGGCTACGATCCGGCGCAGATGGCCGAAGCCGCGCGCTTCAATGTCGCGCACGGTGCGCAGATCATCGACATCAACATGGGCTGCCCGGCGAAGAAGGTCTGCCGCGTCGATGCCGGCTCGGCACTGCTGCGCGACGAGCCGCTGGTCGCACGCATCTGCGCCGCCGTCGTTGCTGCCGTGGACGTGCCGGTGACGCTCAAGATCCGCACCGGCTATTCGCGCGCACAGCGCAACGGCCGCACCATCGCGCGCATCGCCGAGGACTGCGGCATCGCCGCGCTGACCGTGCACGGACGCACGCGCGAGGAGCAGTACGGCGGTGCGGCGGAGTACGACACCCTCGCGGCAATCAAGTCCGACGTGCGCATCCCGGTGATCGCCAACGGCGACATCGACGCGCCCGAGAAGGCCGCGCAGGTGCTGCGCCTCACCGGCGCCGATGCGGTGATGATCGGCCGCGCCGCGCAGGGTCGGCCGTGGCTGCCGGGCGAGATCGCGCACTACCTGACGACCGGCGAACGCCGTCCGCCGCCGACACGCTTCCAGATCCGTCACTGGCTGCTGGAACATCTCGACGCGCTGTACGCGTTTTATGGTGAAGGCCGCGGCCTGCGCGTCGCGCGCAAGCACATCCAGTGGTACTGCCAGGGCCACCCCGGCAGCGAGGCGTTCTGGCAGTCGGTCAGCCGCGTCACCGACGCCGACGCGCAGCGGCGCGCCGTCGAGCAGTTCTTCGATGCCGCCGAGCCGGCGCGCGCCGCCTGAACCGCGATGAGCGCACAGCACGATTATCACGCGATCGTGCACTGGCAGCGTGCCGCCGACGAGGTCTTCACCGACGGCCGCTACTCGCGCGGCCATCGCTGGCGTTTCGACGGCGACCTCGAAGTGCCGGCCTCGGCCTCGCCGCAGATCGTGCCGCCGCCGCACTCGGTTGCCGCGGCGGTCGATCCGGAGGAGGCCTTCGTCGCCGCGCTGGCGTCCTGCCACATGCTGTTCTTCCTGTCGCACGCGGCACGGGCGGGATTCGTCTGCGAGCGCTATGAGGACGCGGCCGTCGGCACGATGGGACGCGACGTGGACGGGCGCATCGCCATGCTCGGGGTCAGGCTGCGGCCGCGCATCACGTGGGGCGGCAGCCGGCAGCCCGACGCAGCCGCGGTCGCGCGGCTGCACGAGCGCGCTCACCACGACTGCTTTCTCGCCCGCTCCGTGCGCTGTCCGGTCGTGGTCGAAGCCGAAGGTGCCCGCTGACACCCCTCGTCGGGCACGGAACCTGCGTGCGAGAATCGGCGGGCTGGGACTCAGTCGGGAGACAGGGATGCAGGCGCCCGAACGTGCACATGGACAAGTGATCGATGCGGACTTCCGACCGCATCCGTGGATGCGTGGCCCGCACGCGCAGACCATCGTGCCGTCGCTGCTGCGGCCGCTGCCGCGGCTCGATCTGCGTATCGAACGGCTCGATCTGCCGGACGGCGATTTCGTCGATCTGGGCTGGAGCGGTCCCGAGCACGGCACGCGCATCGCGGTGCTGGTCCACGGCCTGACCGGCGGCTTCCAGTCCAAGTACCTGCGCGGGCTCGCGCGGCAGCTGATCCGGCGCGGCTGGCGCACCGTGATCCTGCAACTGCGCGGCGGCGGCGACGAACCCAATCGTCACGCGCGCTGCTACCACCACGGGGATACCGGCGATCTGCGGTATCTCTGGCGCGTGCTGCGGGAGCGCGAGCCCGGCGTGCGCCTGGCCGCCGTCGGCTGGTCGCTCGGCGCCAACGTCCTGCTCAAGGCGCTGGGCGAGGAAGGCGATGCCGCGCCGGTCGCGGCGGCGGCGGCGGGTTGCGCGCCGTTCCTGCTCGAACCCTGCGCGGAGAAGCTGCGCACCGGTTCGGCACGCATCTATCAGCGCAAGCTGCTCAAGGATCTGGCCGCCATCGTGCGACGCAAGAGCGCGGCGGTGCCGGTACCTGCGGGCGTCGATCTGGGGCGTGCACTGCGCGCGCGCGACTTCTTCGAGTTCGACGATGCCTACACGGCGCCGATGAACGGCTTTGCCGATGCGCGCGACTACTACGCGCGCTGCGCCTGCGGCCAGTACCTGAAGTCGATCCGGCGGCCGACGCTGATCGTCAACGCCCGGGACGATCCGTTCATGATCCCGCAGATCCTGCCCGGACCGGACCGGCTCTCGCCCTGGGTGCAGCTGGAGGTCTCGCGGCGCGGCGGGCACGTGGGTTTCGTCGCCGCCGACGCGCGCGGCCGGCCCTACTGCTGGCTGGAACGGCGCTTCGCCGACTACCTCGATGCGGCAGTCGCCGCAGACACGGCCTAGACCATGGCCTTGCCACTCATCCGGCGAAGGGGCGCGTTCGCACCCTGCGCCCCTTGTTTGCCGAAGGGTCGGCGCATGCTCGATGCAGGTGCGTGCGCAAGGGATGGCCAGGAATGAAGGAGGGCCTTCAGCGGGCGGCAGGCGGCCTGCGTTCCGGCGCGGGCGCAGATGATGCCGCGCTGTTCCGCCTGACGTTCGACGAGGCGCCGATCGGCATGGCGCTCGTCTCGCCCGAGGGGCGCTGGCTCGAGGTCAACGACGCCCTGTGCGCGATCCTTGGATACTCGCGCGACGAGCTGCTGAGTCGCGGCTTCGAGGACGTCACCCACCCCGACGATCTGCCGGCCAGCGCCGAGCAGGCGCGCCGCCTGCTGGCCGGCGAGATCTCGCACTATCGCCTGGCCAAGCGCTACGTCCGCAAGGATGGACGTGCCGTGCATGCGCAGCTGGACGTGTCGCTGGTGCGCGACGGTGCCGGCGAACCGCTCTATCTGATCGGCCAGATCCAGGACATTTCCGAGCGGCTGCGGCTCCACCAGGCCCTGCAGGCGGAGAAGGCGCGTCTGGAGGTCGCGCTGTCGTCGATCAACGACGCGGTGCTGATCCTCGACGGCGACGGAGCCGTCGAGTTCGCCAATCCGGTCGCCGAAAGGCTGCTGCGGATGCCGTCGGCCGCCGGCATCGGCTGCGCGCTCGGCGAGCTGCTCGATCTGCGCGAGGAGGACGGCGAGCAGCCGATCCGTCTGCTGTCCGCGGATCGCGGACCATCGTCCTTCCTGCAGGGCAGCGCGCGCCTGTGCCGGCCCGACTCGCCGCCGCTGGTCGTCGAGTACGTGCTGGCGCCGCTGCGTCAGGCCGATGGCGAGACCGCCGGCTACACGCTGACCCTGCATGACGTCACGCAGGCGCGGGCGCTGACGCGGGCCTTCGAGCACCAGGCGACGCACGACGCGCTGACCGGCCTGCTCAACCGCGTCGGTTTCGAGCGGCAGGTCGAGAGCCTGCGGTTCCGTTCCGCGCGCCACGGCGATGCCTGGTGCCTGCTGTATCTCGATCTGGACCGCTTCAAGGTGGTCAACGACACCGCCGGACACGCGGTCGGCGACGATCTGCTGCGTGCGCTGACGATCCGCATGCGTTCGGTGCTGCGTGCGACCGACACCTTCGCGCGCCTGGGCGGCGACGAGTTCGGCGTGATCCTGATGGATTGCAGCATCGACGATGCCGAGAAGATCGCCAACAAGCTGATCGACGCGGTGGACGCGTTCCGCTTCCGCCGCGACGGTGCGCTGTTCCAGCTCGGCCTGAGCATCGGCGTGGCGGCGGGATCGCCGACGGCATCGGTGGCCGACCTGCTGCGCATGGCCGACACGGCCTGCTACGTGGCCAAGCGCACCGGTCGCAACCGCGCCTGCGTGTACAGCGACAGCGTGATCGCGGGAGTCGCGGCTTCGGCCGAGTTCGACGCCTTGCACGAGTTGCAGCGTGCGATCGACGAGGACCGTCTGTGCGTCTATGCGCAGAAGATCGTCGATGTCGGCACCGGGCGTCCGGTCGGCGCCGAGCTGCTGCTGCGCATGGCACTGCCGGACGGCGAGGCGATGTTGCCGGAGCGCGTGCTCAAGGTCGCGGAACGCCATGACCTGATCACGCGTCTCGACGGCTGGATGCTCGCGCGCGCCGTGCGTCTGATCCGGGGCGCGGCCGGCGCGCTGCCCCCGGAGTGGTTCCTCACCGTGAACGTGTCCGGCCTGTCGATGTCGGACCCGCGCTTCCACCGCGTGATCGCCGAGCAGATCGGCGCCGACCGCATGCTCCGCGACCGCATCTGTTTCGAGATCACCGAGTCGGCCGCGCCGTCGAACTGGGCGAACACGCGCCAGGGCATCGACCTGCTGCGCTCCCACGGCCTGCGGGTGCTGATCGATGACTTCGGCTCGGGGTACATGTCCTTCGATTACCTGCGCGACCTGCATGTCGATGGCCTGAAGATCGCCAACGACTTCACGCGCAACCTGCCGCACGATCCGATCAACGAAACCGTCGTGTCGCTGGTCGCGCGCCTGTCGCAGTGTCTCAAGATCAGCGCGATCGCCGAGGGCGTCGAGAACGAAGCCGGACGGCGGCTCATCGCCGAGAAAGGCATCGGCATGGCGCAGGGCTTTCACTTCCATCGCCCCGAGCCGATCGAGCATCTGCTGCTCCGTCCTTGAGCGGGCATCGGTCCGGCGCGCCCGCCATCAGCCGGTCGAGATACTCACCGTCTCCCGCCACGCCGCGTGGCGTGCCGTGTCGCCGGACTGGATGCTCTTGAGTTCCGCCGCCAGCGACGCGGCCAGCACCGTATCGCGGAAGCGGATCTCGCGGACGCCGTCGCCGATCGAGACGATGCGCGCGATGCGTGCCGCCGTGCCGGTGCCGAAGGCCGTGCCGAGCAGTCCGGCGGATTCGGCCGCGGCCAGATCGTCGAGTCCGAGCGCCATCTCGGTCACGCGCACGCCCCCTTCGCGCAACAGCTGGATCACGCAGTCGCGGGTCACACCGGCGAGGATGGTGCCGTCCAGCGGCGGCGTCACCACCTCGTCGCCGATCTGCACGAACAGGTTCATCGTGCCGGCTTCGCCGAGCTGCGTGTGCGTGAAGGCGTCGAGCCAGACCACGTCGTCGTAGCCGCGTGCCTGCGCGCGGCGCAGGCCGCCGAGGCCGGCCGCGTAGTTCGCGCCGGTCTTGGCCGCGCCCAGGCCACCAGGCGCGGCGCGGATCAGTTCCGGCTCGGCCCACAGCCGCAGCGCCTTGAGCGGCGGGTCGCTGCACGCGGTGACGGCGATGCTCAGACGATGCCGCGTCGCCGGGCGCAGGCCCAGGCCCTCCTCGTCGGCGAACAGCGTCGGCCGCAGGTACAGCGAGCCTCGCCCGTGCGGCGGCACGTACTCGGCATGCACCTCGACGGCGAGCCGGCACAGCAGCAGGAACAGTTCCTCCGGCGGCTCGGGCAGCCCGAGCCGGCGCGCGCTGGCCTGCAGACGACGCGCGTGCGCGAGCGGCCGGAACAGGTGGATCGAACCATCGGCGGCACGGAAGGCCTTGAGGCCCTCGAAGACGGACAGCCCGTACTGCACCGCGCCGCAGGCGACCGCGACCGGCGCGGCGGTGCGCGGCGTCAGGCTCGGCGCGGCCCAGCCGCCGTCGTCGCGGTGCTGTGCTTCGGCGAGATAAGGGCCGAGATACTGGCCGAAGCCGAGCGCTTCGGGTTCGGGCCAGTCGGGCGGCAGGGCAGGTCGCAGTGGATGTTGGGGCGGCAGGCGCATGGTGAGGGTCCGGCGGGAGGTCGGGTGGGCGGAGGTCAGTGCAGGCGGGCGCTGCGCGCGCGGGTCGGTACGGCGCGCGGCAGCAGCGGAACGAGCTGATCGGATGGCGTGCGGATCAGCACCGGTCCGGGCTGGCGCAGCGCTTCGCGCACACCGGACAGCGGGTCCCCAGTCCGACCCAGGTCCAGCACCGGGACGCCGAACGACTCGGCGAGTGCGCACGTACCGGATGTTCGCGGTGCCAGCGGTCCCAGGTAGCGGCGCGGCTGCGCGAGCGCGGTCGCGCCATGCCTCAGCGCAACGGCCATCGCATCCAGCAGGACCAGCTTCACGTCGAGCTGCAGGTCGTCGAGCGTGGCCAGTGCCTGCAGCTGCGGCAGCGTCCCCGCGGCGTCGCAGAAGGCGACCACCGGCAGGCCGGGACGTGCCAGTGCGGCGCCGATCGCCGCCGGCAGCGCGAAACCGCTGATGCCCAGTTCACCCGAGGTGAGCCAGCGGTCCGCGCGCAGCCGCGGGTAGTCCTGCGCGATCCAGCGCTGCACCTCGCCGCCGTCGCAGACCACGATCGCATCGTCGCCCAGCGTCTGCGCAACGGTGCGGATCAGGCCGGAACGGGAACGCGCACGGTCGTCGTCGCACCGCGCTCGGCGCAGCTCGGCGAGATGCGCGTGCCAGTCGGGGCGCAGGTCGTCCTGGTCGCCGGCTTCGATCGCCGCTGCGCGCGGCAGGCCGTGGAGCTTGATGCGTGCGGTCTGCGCCGACGCCGGAACCACGATGACCACGGGCCCCGGCCGGCCGCTTTCGGCGATGCGGAAGGCCTCCGGCAGCACATCGACGAGGTCATCGACGGCGCGGACCTCGAAATGGGTCTTGGTCAGCGTATCGACGACATGGCCGGCGCGTAGTCCCGGGCCGCGACGGGTTTGCACACCCGCACCCGGCGTGTTCTCGCCGCAGATCACGACCAGCGGCACCGCGTCGGCCTGCGCGTCGGCGATCACCGTGAGCATCTGTGTCACGCCGGCACCGGCGTTGGCGAGACACACGCCGGCGCGCCCGCTGCTGCGCGCATAGCCCTGGGCGATATGGCCGACGCTCTGTTCCTGCGCGGCGAACACCTGCGTCAGGCGCGCGTCGGCGAGCGCGCGGCGCAGCGGCAGCAGCGCGCCGGCCGCGGACGGCGGTGCGGCGAAGACGTGCGTGACGCCGTGCGCTTCGAGAAAGCGGACGATCAGTTCTGCGCCGTTGACGTCGAGTGTCGGGGTGGGGTCGAGGGCCATGTCGGTGTTCCGGTGAAGGAACCCGCTGGCTCAAGAACCGGCGCTGGAAACAGAAAACCCCCGCCGGTCTTGCGCCGGCGGGGGTTGGTGAGCGTGCAGAGTCCCCTACGGCGCGTCGCTGATGGCGACGACCATAATGACGGCGAGGACGGCGTGCTTGAGCGGGTTCATGGGCAATCCGTGAATCGGCGCGCAGGCTAGCGGCGCGCCGCGTCCGCTGTCAAGCGGGGAGCTGCGGCCGGCGGCGGGAAACGTTCGCCGGCGAGTCGCGCGGCGACTTCGGGCTTGAGGTGGCGCATGTCGTAGCCGTTGCCGAGCACGCCCCACAGGCCGCGGTCGAGATCGGTCGTGCCGAACAGCCAGTCGGCGAACGGGATCGTCAAGTTGAGGTTGTAGTCCGGCATCAGCGCCTGATGGTGATGCACCCAGTGGTTGCGGCGCATCGTGTTGACCACCGGCAGGCGCGCCAGCCAGCGGCTCTCCGGCAGGTGCGCGGCGGTGTGCAGGATCTCGTAGAGCAGGTAGTGGCTCATGCCGCCGGCCATCCAGATCCAGCCGGCAGCGGCGCCGAAGGCCAGCGCCCACAGGCCACCGAGCAGTGCGTGAATCAGCGCGATGCCCAGGATTGCGTATGGCGGGAACAGGATGATGCGGTATTCGCGGTGCGAATCCACCGTCATGCACGCCTCGGTGAAGTAGCTGTGATGCTCGACCGTGTGCCGGTGCCACAGCGGTTTCAGCCAGTCGATGCGCTGGTGCAGCGCGTTCTTGTGCAGCCACCACTCGCCGAGGTTGCCGACGGCGAAACCGCCCAGCGCGCTGAGCCAGGCCCAGCCGGCATCGTCGGCCTGCGCGACGCAGGCGATCACATAGGCCGTGCCGAAACCGAAGATCCACAGGCCGTGCAGCCAGCCGTTGTAGTGCGGCGAGATCTTCGCCTGGTAGTTGGCGCGGAACTGACGCTGGCGGTCGTCCATTTCCGTTCCCGCTACGCCGCTTTCTTCTGGATGAACTCGATTTTGTAGCCGTCCGGATCCTCGACGAAGGCGATGACCGTCGTGCCGTGCTTCATCGGCCCGGCTTCGCGCGTGACCTTGCCGCCACGCGCGCGCACGCGCGCGCAGGCCGCGGCCGCGTCATCGACCTCGATCGCGATGTGACCGAACGCCGTGCCCGGTTCGTACCTGCCGACGCCGTAGTTGTAGGTCAGCTCGATTTCGGCACCGCCGTCGCCGAAGCCGACGAAGGCGAGCGTGAACCGGCCGTCCGGGTAGTCCTTGCGGCTCAGCAGCTTCATGCCGAGCACTTCGGTGTAGAACGCGATCGAGCGATCGAGATCGCCGACCCGGATCATCGTGTGCAGGATGCGCATGACGGAAAGTTCGGTTGGAGGTGAAACGTCACTGTGGCCGTGCCGCCCGGTTCCGGCAAGCCGGTGCTCAGTCCGGCAGTGCCGCGAACGCCGTGTGCCAATGTTCCGCCTTGCGCGCGAGGCCGTAGGCCGCGTTCGCCGGACTGGTCGAGGGCAGGCGGCGGTAGTGCAGGCCCGCGGCCGCGGCGGGCAGGGTCGGACGCACGTGGCGGCGGAAGGCCGCCTCGGCCTTGCCGCCGTTGAAGAACACGTGGGTGATGCGGCGGTGGTGGCGCAGGAAGGCGGCGAAGTCGTTGGCGACGATGGTCGCGTCGTCGATGTCCGCATCGAGACTGCCGGCGCGCACGCAGGATTGCAGCACGTCCCACAGCGCGATGCGCGCCGTCAGCAGGCCGGCCAGACGCTCGGCATAGGCGGCGTCCGCCGGTATGCGCGTGATGCCGGACATGATCGGCCAGAAGGCATTGCGCGGATGCGCGTAGTACTGCCGCGCTTCGAGCGAGGCCACGCCGGGCATGCTGCCGAGCACCAGCACGCGCGCATCCGGGCGCGCCACGGGCGCGAAACTGCGGACGCGGTTCACAGGCCGATCACGGCCAGGGGGTGGCGAGCCTGTCGAAGTCCGGCGACTGCGGGCGCACGACGCAGAAGCGCTGGCCGGTCGGCGCTTCCATGACCCACCACGTGCGGACCTGTTTCACGCGTTTCGCACCCAGTTGTTCGAGGCGCCGCACCTCGGCCTCGATGTCGTCGGTTTCGATGTCGAGGTGCACGCGGCTGTCGTGCATGACTTTCTGCACCTCGATGTGCAGGCCGTGCTGGGCGTCGAGCAGGCGTACGTAGTTCTCGCCCTCGCTGCCGTCGAGGCCGCGCCGCTGCATGCCCAGCGCGCCGCTCCAGAAGGCGGATGCGCCGTGCAGGTCGTCGGTACGGCAGTCGATGATGAAGCCTGCGAGCTTGCTCTTGTGCATGGCACTCTCCGTTCATTCAGCAGGTCGTGCGTCGCGCTCCGCGCGCTGCTGCAGGCGCTTGCCGACCACCTGGAACAGGCGTCCGGTCCAGTGCACGGTCGGGCCCGGCAGCAGCGCGGTCGCGGCGTTCCAGGCTTCGCCGAGCCGGTTGGCGACGCGGTAAGGCCGTTTGTCGATCGCGCGGACGATCCACTCGGCGGCGTCGTCCACGTCCATCTGCGGCAGGTAGCGATAGACCGCGGTGGGGGCCGTCATCGCCGTCTTCACCAGCGGGAAGTTGACCACGCTGACCTGCACGCCGCTGCCGACCAGCTCCGCGGCCAGCGTGCGCGAGAAGCCTTCCAGCGCCGACTTGCTGGCGACGTAGGCGGCGAAGCGCGGCGTCGGCATCAGCGTGGACATGCTGGAGACGTTGACGATTTGTCCACTGCGGCGTTCGAGCATCCCCGGCAGCAGGCGCAGCGTCAGGCGCACCGCGGCGAAGTAGTTCAGGTCCATCGTGCGCTCGAAGTCGTGGATGCGGTCCAGGGATTCGCGCACGGGGCGGCGGATCGAGCGGCCGGCGTTGTTGACGAGGACGTCGATCCGCGGATGCTCGGCGAGCAGGGCATCGGCACAGGCCTCGACCTCGCCGGACTTGGACAGGTCGGTCGGGTAGATCCACGCCTCGGCGCGCAGCGCGCGGATCTCGGTCTGCACGCGCGCCAGTTCGTCGGCGCGCCGCGCCACCAGGCACAGGCGCGCGCCGCGACGCGCCAGGTGCAGCGCCGTGGCCTCGCCGATGCCGCTGGACGCGCCGGTGATGACGATGGTCTTGCCTGCGATGGCGTTCGACATGGGGCTGGGGGTTCCAAGTGGGGCTGCGCGATGTTATCGACATCGCTCCGGCTTGCCGAGGGTGTGCCGGCGGCGCCCTGTGCGTGGACCGCAGATCGTTCTATTCTGGAGGCTCGCCACGGAGGGAAGGCGACGGAGCGCGCATGGCCCAGTCCAAGCCGATACCAGCCGGAGACGTCGCCGAGCATCTGCTCGATGCGATGCTGGAACAGGTGCCGGGCGCGTTCGCCTGGCTTGATCCGCAGGGCCGGGTGCGGCTCTGCAACCGTGGCTTCCGCGGACTGGTGCCCGCCGACTGCGCCGCGTGTCCGGACTGGGACGTCTGCGAGCTGTTTCCGGCCGTCGAAGACGCCCGGTGGCGTGAGGTCATCGCGGCCATGGGGACGGGTGATGCCGAGGTTCGCCAGTCGCTCGCCCTGACGTTGCGTGACGGGCGCGCGATCGAGTTGACGCTGCGTCCGTTGACGATCGGCGACGAGCGCTGGATCGCAGCGCAGGTGCGCGACCTCGGGGTGCGTCAGGAAGGCGAGAGCATCCAGCGTCTGCAGCACGAGGTGCTCGAAGCCGTGGCCGTCGGCAAGCCGATCCAGGTGGTCATGGAACTGCTGTGCCGCGGCTTCGAGACGATGGCACCGGAGGCGATCTGCACGGTACTGCTGATCAGCAAGGACGGACGGGTCCATCCGTGCGCGGCACCGAGCATGCCGCCGGTGTTCAGCCAGGCGATCGACGGGGTGCCGATCGGTCCCAGGGCCGGTTCCTGCGGCACTGCGGCCTGGCGCGGCGAGCCCGTCGAGGTGACCGATATCGCGCACGATCCCCTGTGGGACGACTATCGTGCGCTGGCCCTGCCGCTGGGACTCGCGGCCTGCTGGTCCAGTCCGATCCGGTTGCGCAGCGGCCGGGTCGCGGCGACTTTCGCCGTCTATTACCGCGAGCCGCGCGCGGCCAGCCCGTTCCATCGCCGCATCGTCGATGCCTGCGTGCACCTGTGCAGCCTGGCGATCGAGCACGAGGAGGCCGAGCGGCAGATCCAGCATCTGGCCTACTACGACCCGCTGACCGGTCTCGCCAACCGGACGCTGCTGCGTGACCGCGCGCAGATGGCCCTGTCACGCGCGGTCCGCGAGCACAAGCCGCTCGCCCTGCTGTTCGTCGATCTCGACCGCTTCAAGAACGTCAACGACTCGCTCGGTCACCACTCCGGCGACCGCATGCTCAAGACCGTCGCCGAGCGTCTGTGCGCCGAGCGGCGTGCGACCGACACGGTCGCGCGCTTCGGTGGAGACGAGTTCGTCGTGCTGCTGCCCGACACGGGCGAGCCCCAGGCGCGCGTCGTTGCCGAACATCTGCTGGCGCGGCTGACCGAGCCGATCCGGGTGGATGGGATCGAACTGACCCCCAGCGCGAGCATCGGCATCAGCCTCGCCCCGGAAGATGCCGTGGATTTCGACACGCTGCAGCGCAATGCGGACGTCGCCATGTACCAGGCCAAGTCCGCGGGCCGCAACACGTACCGGTTCTTCCAGCCGCAGATGAACGAGGCGGTCATCGAACGCCTGGAGCTTGAGTCGGCGCTACGGCGTGCCATCGCCGATGGCGCGCTCGACGTGGTCTATCAGCCGCAGGTCACGCTGGCCGATGGCCGTGTCTATGGCTTCGAGGCGCTGGCGCGCTGGCGCCACCCGGTGCGCGGCGAGATCTCGCCGGGTCTGTTCGTGCCACTGGCGGAGGACGCTGGTTTCATCGAGGCGCTCGATGAGTACGTCCTGCACCGCGCCTGCGCGCAGCGGGCGGCGTGGCGGTCCCAGGGGATCGAGGCCGGTGCCGTGTCGGTCAACGTGACGGCGAGGGCATTCCGCAGTGACGATGTCGTCGAACGCGTCCGCCGGCTCGTGCAGACCTATCGGCTGATGCCCGGCGACCTGACGCTCGAAATCACCGAGAACGTCATGCTCGAATGCACCGACGCAACGCTGGCCGTCCTCAAGGCGCTGCGCGAGCTCGGTGTCGGCCTGTCGATCGACGACTTCGGCACACGCTTCTCCAGCCTGCACTACCTCAAGCGGTTTCCGGTGCACGAACTCAAGCTCGACCAGAGCTTCGTGCATGGCCTGATGATCGATGCCAGCGATCGCGCGCTCGCCGAGGCGATCATCCAGCTCGGCCGCACCTTCGGGCTGGTGGTGATCGCCGAAGGCGTCGAGTCCGAAGGGCAGGCGATGTTCCTGCGCGAGCGCGACTGCGCGGTCGCGCAGGGCCGGCACTACGCCTGGCCGATGCCCGGTGGCGAGGTCGCCGCCTGGCTGCACGACGGCACCGCCAGCCGCAGCTGAAATCCCGGCTGAGACGGCTCCGCTGGCGGCTCAGCCCATCCGCGCCACCATCGACAATGGCAGATGCCGCATGAGCAGGCCGATCAGCGTCCAGGGCCACCACGGCACGCAGGCCTTGACCGGCTCGCGTTCGATGGCCCGGACCAGGGCGCGGCAGCCGGTCTCGGTATCCACCATGAACGGCGTCTTCTGCACCTTCTCGTTGATCTCGGAACGGATGTAGCCGGGGAACAGCGTCGTCACCTTGATCGGCGTCTGCAGCAGGTCGGCGCGGATGCCCTCGGACAGTGCCGCGAGGCCGGCCTTGGTCGCGGCGTAGGTGGTCAGGTTCTTCGGCATGCCGCGCATCGCGCTCATCGACGAGATCGTCACCAGGTGTCCGGCGTTCTGTTCGCGGAAGATCTCGACCGCCGCTTCGCACTGCGCGAGCGCGGCGACGAAGTTGGTCTCCGCGGTCTGGCGGTTGGCGTGGAAGTAGCCGGTGCCGACCGGCCGGCCCTTGCCGAGGCCGGCGTTGACGATGACGCGATCGAGCGTGCCCAGCTCCTCGCGGAACGCACGGAACACGGCGAACACCGCGTCGTAGTCGTTGACGTCGAGCGCGCGGATGGCGACGTGGATACCGGGATGCGCCGCAGTCAATTCGGCCTTGAGGGCTTCGAGGCGGTCGGTGCGCCGCGCGCAAAGCGCGAGATTGCAGCCGAGCTTGGCGAATTCGATCGCCATGCCGCGGCCCAGGCCGGAGCTGGCGCCGGTGATCAGGATGTTCTTGCGCATCGGTAAGGGCCTAACGGTAGGTGATCAGGTCGGGATGCACGCCCTCGAAATGGGCGTGGTCGTTGAGCGAGGACAGGTGCAGGCCGCGTTCGGAATAGATCAGCTTGGTGATCGCCGCGTTCGCCAGCGTCCAGTTCAGGCGGAAGGCCTTCTCGTCCTGCAGGTGCAGCAGTTGCTGCACGACGGCGGTGATCGGTCCGCCGGAGGTGAACACCAGCGCAGTCTGCGACCTGGTCAGGCGCTCGCGCAGACGCAGCAGCGCGTGCTCGATGCGTGCGCAGAAGCCGGCCCAGCTCTCCGGATAGTCGTCGTTGTGCAGTCCACCGATCCAGCGCGCGATCGCCTTCTCGAACTCCCGCTGGAACACCGCACGCGCGTCGGGCAGCGCCGCCAGCTCGGCTTTCATCGCCGAGGGGTCCGCCCAGCGCGGCTGGTGGGCGGCGAGCACGGCGACGTGGTCGTATTCGTTCCAGCCGGCGTCCTCTTCCCATCGTGGCTCCAGGCCCATCGCGCGCAGCGCGCCTTCGGCAGTCTGCCGGTGGCGGCGCATGCTGCCGCACAGCACGCGATCGGCGCGTGCGATGCGCTGTCTCAGGCTCGTGCCGAGTACGGTGGCCTGTTGCTCGCCGGTGGCGGAGAGCTGGTCGTAGTCGCGCGCGCCGAAAGACGCCTGACCGTGACGGATGAGATAGATCGCGCCCATGCTGCCGTGCGGATGAGGACGGGCGCACACGGTACCGTCAGCGCGGCGATCGGTCCATTGAATGTTGTTGATCGGACTGCATCAGCGTCGTTGATGGCAGGGCGTTCAGTCACGCGCCGCGTTCACCGCCGCGGCCAGATCCTTGAGCAGCGCCGCGTACTCGCCGCTCATCAGCGCGAAATCGATCTCGAACTGCTGTTCCGGTGGCAGGCCGTCGCTCTCATCGCGCACGCGCTCCATGTCGAGGAACTTGAGTCTGCGCAGCTGCAGTTTGTCGTCGATGACGAAACTGAGCCGGTCCTTCCAGGTCAGCGCGAGGCGCTTGACGACCTTGCCGTTGGACAGGTGTCCGGCGATGTCCTTGCCGTCGAGGGCGTGGCGCAGGTAGCGCACGGTCGCCTTGTTCTCGTCGGGCACGGTCAGTTCGCATTCGTCGTCGAGGTCGAATGCGCCGGGGGCCTCCCTGGCGGCGAGCCAGGCCGTCATCAGCGCGTCCATCGACGGCTCCGACTGCAGCGGTGTGACCGGCAGTTCGCCGAGCGCGTTGCGCAGCGTCTGCGTGAAATCATCGGCGCGCGTCGGCGCGCTGGTGTCCACGACCAGCCAGCCGCCGGCGAAGTCGAACCAGCCGCGGGTCTCGCGGCGGCGCGAGAAGGCGCGCGGCGTCAGTTCGAGAGCGACCTGTTCCTTGATCTCGCGCCTGGCCTTGCGGCCGAGCTTGAAACCCTTGTCGTTTTCCAGTTTCTGGATGCGTTCGCCGGCGGCCTGGTTGACCACCGATGCCGGCAGCAGCTTCTCCTCGTGGCCCATCGCGATCAGCACCTGCCGGTCCTGGCCGTAGGCGAACTGGCCGGCGTCGTTGACCGGCACGAAGCCGCGGCTGTGCAGGTTCAGGCCGGTGCAGGGCTGCAGGGGAAATGCGGACAGCGTCGCCTCGATCTCGCCGGGCGTGCGCGTCCAGCCCGGCGGCAGCCGGTAGATGGTGAAGTTCTTGAACCACATGGTGTCGTGAGAAGGGGCGTGGCCGCGCGGGGCGGGCGGCGGGGGGCGCGGATCATAGCAACTCGGCGGGTGGCAGGGCCGGGGTCGCACCGATGGCCGGACGGCGCGTGTTTCGAGCGTCCAGTCGCCTAAGATGCGGACGATGGACCTACCCGTCCGGCGTTCCATGCTCGACCTCGCACTGGTGCTCGCGCTCGCCTGGATCGGCGCGACCGTTTTCGCGCGGCTCGCCGCCGACGCGATGATCTTCCAGCCGCCGCCATCCAGCTATGCCGGCGAGATGCCCGGCCTGTACCTCGTCCAGACCAGCGACGGGGTGCGCGTGGCGACGCTGTATCTGCCGAACCCGGTGGCACGCTACACGCTGCTCTACAGCCACGGCAACGCCGAGGATCTCGGCCATGTGGCGCCCGTCCTCGCGCTGCTGCGCGGCGCCGGTTTCGCGGTGCTCGCCTACGACTATCGCGGCTACGGCGCCAGCGACCGCGTGCGGCCGACCACGCAGGGCGCGCTCGAGGACGCGCGCGCGGTGTACCGCCACGCGACGCAGGCGCTGGGCATCGATCCGTCACGGCTGATCCTGCACGGGCGCTCGGTGGGAGCGGCTCCGGCGATCGAGCTGGCCGCGTCCGAGCCGGTCGCCGGGCTGATCGTCGAGAGCGCCTTCGTCAGCGCCTACCGGGTGCTCACGCGCGTACCGCTGCTGCCGATGGACCGCTTCGACAATCTGTCGCGGATCCGTTCGGTGCGTTGCCCGGTCCTGGTCATCCACGGGCGGCGCGACGACATCGTTGCGTTCTGGCACGGGGAGCGTCTGCTGCGCGCTGCGCCGAGCGCGCGCCAGTCCTGGTGGCTGGACGGCGCCGGTCACAACGACCTGGTCGCCGTGGCCGGTGCCGAGTATCCACGCCGCTTGCGCGCGTTCGCCGACACGCTCGGACGCCCCGACTGAACGCGGTGTTTCCCTCATCGACAGTCGAAAAGGGACCGTGTAGAGTCCGGCACGCATGCGCTGGGCGGGTGTTCCGGGTGGTTGTGCCCTCGGCGGACCCTCCGACCGCATGCCCCACGGGCGGGCAGCCCGGCCTCAATCAGTAACAATAGGGAACGTCGTATGTCTAATCTCTCCACCGGCACCGTGAAGTGGTTCAACGATGCCAAGGGCTTCGGCTTCATCACCCCGGAAGGCGGCGGTGAAGATCTGTTCGCCCATTTCCGCGAAATCCAGGGCACGGGTTTCAAGACGCTCAAGGAAGGCCAGAAGGTGCAGTTCGAAGTGCGCCGCGGCCCCAAGGGTCTGCAGGCGGCAGCGATTCGTCCGCTCTGATCTTCCAGGACACCGAATTACCGAACCCCGGCCAGCGGCCGGGGTTTTTCTTTGGGCGACGGTCCGCGCTCAGCGCCGATCCGGTCCGCCGCGCTCGGGATCGTCGCGCCAGGGGCGCCGCGGCGGCGGGCTTTCGAGCAGGATCCGCGCCTGTTCGGCCGAGATCAGCTGCGCCTGCTGCGCCTGCAGGATCGCGTGCTTGTGTGCGGCCTGCATCGCCGCCTGCATCGCCGCGCGATCGAGGCCCAGCGTTTGCGCGGCCGCGCGCGGGCCATCGTCCTTGAGCAGCGCTTCGATCTCGGCGGGCGGCCGGCCGCTGCGCTCGGCCAGTTCCTTGACCAGCGCATTGCCGACGATCATGCGACCCAGTGAAGGCTGGTGCATGCGCAGCGCCCGTTCGTCGGCGCTGCCGGCGGGTGGCGCGTCCGCGGCGTGCACGGTGCCGACGTAGAGCACGGCGCCGCCCAGCAGCGCGGCACCGGCGAGGATGCGCGTCAGTCGCGGATCGAGTTTCAGTGGTGTCATCGGGTGTCTCCATCGTGGGGCGAGCCGGCCGCGGCGGGCCGCGGCCGTCGGAGTGGAGCATGGACGTGCAGCGTGGGGATTGTGTGGAGAAAGCGCGTGGACTGCGCGTGCGCATGCCGGCCCCGCGCCCGCGCTCCGTAAGATACGGTCATGCACATGTCGCTGTTCTGGAAACTGTTCGCGGTCCAGGTGCTCGCCGCGGTGACGCTGCTCGCCGGCGCCCTGCTGGTCGTGCGTCAGCAGACCGCGAGCAGCTTCTCGGTTTACGTCGAGGCGCGCGAGCGGCAGCGCATGGAGGACGTGGCCGAGCGCATCGCGGAACAGTACGCGAAGACGCCGGACCTGCGTCGCGCCGCCGAGTCGGCCCGTGAACTGCGGCGCCGTCCACGACCGTGGCCGCCGGACGAGCGTCGCGACGGCGCGCGTGCCGACGGAAACCTCGTGCCGCGGGTTCCGCCGCTACGCGCGCCGCTGACCGTGTTCGACGCCAACGGCGCGCGTGTCGCCGGTCCGCCGCTGCCGCCGCTCCACCGGGAGCCTCTGCGCGTGCCGATCGAATCGGGCGGCGCCGTCGTCGGTCATGTCGTGCGGCCGCCGGTGCCGAACTGGATCGCGCCCGACGAGGCGGGATTCGCGCAGCGCCAGAGCCGCAGCCTGCTGCGCATCGGCTTGCTCGGTCTGCCGGTCGCGGCACTGTTCGCCGCACTGAGCAGCGCGCTGATCCTGCGTCCGATCCGCCAGCTGTCGGACGGCGCTGCGGCGCTGAGCCGCCGCGAGTTCGCCACGCGCATCGACACGCGGCGGCGCGACGAGCTCGGCCGGCTCGCCGCCGACTTCAATCGCCTGGCCGAGGCGCTGCAGCGCTACGACGACCGGCAGCGCCAGTGGCTGGCCGACATCGCCCACGAGCTGCGCACGCCGATCGCCGTGCTGCGCGGCGAGCTGGAGGCCCTGGTCGATGGCGTGCGTGCGCCCGAGCCGCAGCGCCTGCGGTCGCTGCAGCAGGAGGTGCTGCGGCTGGCGGCGCTGGTCGATGACCTGCACCTGCTGTCTGTGGCCGAGTCCGGCGCGCTGCGCCTGCAGCGCGAGCCGGTGGATCCGGCGACGCTGCTGCGCGAGGCGCAGGCGCGCTTCGATGCGCGCCTGCGTGCCGCCGGGTTCGCCGTCGAACTGGACGCCGGCGCGGGGCTGCCCGCGATCGCGGTCGATGCGCAGCGCATCGCGCAGGTGCTCGGCAACCTGCTGGAGAACGTGCTGCGCCATGCACAGCCGCCGGGGCCGCTGCGCCTGAGCGTCGCGGTCGCCGCTGACGGCGTGCGCTACTCGATCTGCGACGCCGGTCCCGGTGTTCCCGCCGACGCCTTGCCGCGCCTGTTCGACCGCCTGTACCGCGCCGAGTCCGCACGCTCGCGCGCCGATGGCGGCGCCGGTCTGGGGCTTGCGATCTGCCGCTCGATCGTCGAGGCGCATGGCGGCAGCATCCATGCCGAGGTCGCACCCGGTGGCGGGTTGTGCATCCGCTTCGATCTGCCGCAGGTGAGTCCGTGAGCGCGCGCATCCTCATCGTCGAGGACGAGGAGAAGATCGCCAGTCTGTTGCGCGACTACTTCGTCCACGACGGCCACGCGGTCGAGGTTCTACATCGCGGTGACGAGGTGCAGGCCGTGGTGCGCCGATGGCGGCCCGATCTGGTGGTGCTCGACCTGCAGCTGCCGGGCCGGGACGGGCTGGCGGTGTGCCGGGAACTGCGCGCCGCCGGCGCCGCGCCGGCCGTGATGATGCTGACCGCGCGGGTCGATGAGGTCGATCGCCTGCTCGGCCTGGAGCTGGGCGCCGACGACTACGTCTGCAAGCCGTTCAGTCCGCGCGAGGTCGTCGCCCGTGCGCGCGCGATCCTGCGCCGGCTGCAGCCGCGGACCGATGCAGGTGGCCGCGTCCTGCGGGTCGGACCGATCGAGCTGGACCACGCTGCGCACCAGGCGCGCGCCGCAGGTACGACGCTGACGCTCACGCCGATCGAGTTCAGTCTGTTGCAGGCGCTGCTCGAACAGCCGCAGCGGGTGTGGTCGCGCGGCCAGCTGCTGGAGCGCGCGCGCGGCACCGATTTCCCCGGCTACGAGCGCAACATCGACAGTCACGTCAAGAACCTGCGGCGCAAGCTCAGGGACTGCCTGGACGGGCGCGACCCGATCCGCAGCGTCTATGGCGTCGGCTACGGACTGGACGCCGCGGTGCTGGCCGACTGAGCCGTATTTCCCAGCGCACGATGCCGCCTGCGGCACTACACTCTGCGGCCTTTTGGCTGCTGGCGATGTCGATGAAGGATGTGCCGATTCCCGAGTCCGATACGGTGCTCGGCCCGCGCGTGCCGCGGCGTGGCAATGCGTTTTCGCGCGCGCTGGGCCGGCTGCTGCTGCGGGCGATCGGCTGGCGCGTGGTCGGTGACCCGCCGGATGCCCCGCGGTTCATCGTCGCCGCCGCGCCGCACACGTCGAACATGGACGGGCTGATCTTCCTGATCGCGGTGTTCGCGATGGGGCTGGATCTGCACTGGATCGGCAAGCACACCTTGTTCCGCGGTCCGTGGGGGCCACTCCTGCGCTGGATGGGCGGCATCGGCATCGACCGTCGCCGGTCCGGCGGGCTCGTGCAGCAGGTCGTGGACCAGTTCGCGGCACGCCCGCAACTGGTGCTGGTCATCGCGCCCGAGGGCACGCGTTCGCGCACCCAGCAGTGGAAGAGCGGCTTTTACCGCATGGCCGAGCAGGCGCAGGTGTCGATCGCGCTGGGTTTCATGGACTACCGTCTCAAGCGGGTCGGTTTCGGCCCGGCACTGACCGCGACCGGTGACTTCGGCGGCGACCTGCAGCGCATGGTGGCGTTCTACGGCCGCGTCACGCCGCGCAAGCCAGAACGGTTCAGTGCGCCCGCCGGCAGCGAATGATGCCTATTGGCCGCGCTTGGGCTTGAGCATCGTGCCGGTGCACGTGCGTGCGCCGCAGCGGCAGGCCCAGATCTTCTTCAGCCGCGGCGTGTGCGGCTCGTCGAGGCGGATGCCGTAGTCGTAGGTCAGTTCCTCGCCGGCCTTGATCGGGCGGATCGTTTCGATGAAGACGCGGTCCCTGCGCCGGTCGCCGCGCGCATCCTCGTAGAGCACGGCTTCGCAGTTCGGTTCGCAGCTGTGGTTGATCCAGCGCGCCGAGTTGCCGCCGACGTTGGCGTCGATCACCCAGTCGTCGTTGAGCGTGAACAGGAAAGTGTGGCCGCTCTCGGCATCGCCGCCGTAGCAGCGGTCGATCTCGTCGTGCGGGCGCAGCGCGCCACGGTACTGGATCACGCGCAGACCCTTGGGCAGATCGCGCGCGGCGAACACGCCGTTGCCGTGAATCGGCGAGCGGCGCAGGACGATGTTGCGGGTCATTGCGCGAATTCGTTCATGGGGGGGTGCTTCGGGGGCGGCATTATGCCCAAGTGCCGCAAGCATCGTGCCGACCCAGGTTCATCGTCCGCTCAGATTGGCCCGGGCATCCTCGCCGGCGCACAGCGTCGTGCGATTCCATCCGATCCCCCATGACCCATCGCAAGCATCGCCTGCTCAGCCTCGCCGCCGCACTCCTGTTCGCTCTGCCCGCCGCCGCGATGGCCGACGATTACACGTATCTGGAGGGCGGCTTTCTCGACCGCGACAATGGCCGCCGTGCCGATGACTCCGGATTGCGCATCGCCGGTTCGGGCTCCATCACGCGGGACATCGCGCTGATCGGCGAATACGCCGACACCGGCAACTTCGAGCAGTTCAGTGCCGGCGCGATCTTCCACGCGCCGATCGAGCGCGGCCTCGACTGGTTCGCGGGCGCGACCCTCGAGTTCGCCGATGCGGGACGCGACGACGACACCGGGTTCGGCCTGCGCGGCGGCCTGCGTTGGCGTTTCGCCCGTGCCTTCGAGTTGAGCCCGGAAATCCGCCACGTGCGGCTGTTCGACAGCGGCGATACCTCGCTGCGCGTCGCCGGCTTGTTCCGCGTCGCACCGCAGCTGGATCTGCAGGCCGCGCTGCAGGCGGGCGACGACGACCGCATCGAGGCCGGCCTGCGCTACACCTTCGGGCCCAGCGCCCGCTGAGTCAGAACAGGCCGAGGGCCAGCCCGGCGGCCATCGTCTGCCCGAGCTCGCGAGCCTGCGCGAGGGCGCCGGGCGCGAGGCCGCCGCGGCTGATCAGGGGCTCGGCGACGCGGCGCCAGCCGTAGCCGGTGGCGATGCGTTCGATCGCACGCAGCGCGCCGCTGCCGTCGTTGTCGCAGCTGATGAACACCGCCCAGGGCAGGCCGACGGTCCTGCCCTGGGCGGGGTAGTAGGTACGGTCGAGGAAGTCCTTGAGCATGCCGGACATGTAGCCAAAGTTTTCCGGTGTGCCGAGCAGCAGGCCCTGCGCCCACAGCAGGTCGTCGAGCCCGGCCTCGCCGGCGCGCAGCATACGCAGCTCGACCTCGTCGGCGAACTCGCCGATGCCCTCGGCCGCCGCGTCCGCCAGCCGCTGCGTGTGCCCGGACTGGCTGTGCCAGACCAGCAGCAGATGTTTCACGCGGGTAGGGGCGCGCCCAGTTCGCGCGCGATGCGCCGTGCGCAGCGCTGGCCCGACAGCATCGCGCCGAGCACGCCGTGTCCGGCGCGCGTGCTGGCGCCGGCGAAGTACAGCCCCGGCAGCGGTCCGCTGTAGCCGGGGCGGTGCTCGAAGAACTGCTGCGGCGTCGCCGCCAGTCCGTAGCCGGTGCCATCGGTCGCGCGCGTGTAGCGGATGTGCGACATCGGGCTCGCCGATTCGCAGAACTCGATCGCCGCGCGGCTGCCGGGGAACAGCGCATCGACGCGCCCGATCAGGTCCTGCTCGATGCGCGACTTGAGGTCGAGATAGGCACTGCGGTTCTTGTAGTCCCAGTCGCAGGCCTGCTGCTGCGCCTGCGCACCGCTCAAGCCCCAGTGCTCGGGCTTGCCGGACAGCACCGTCATCGCTTCGACGCTGCTGATGCCGGCCGGTGCGTGGTGCGTCGTCGTCGGATCCTTGAGCGTCGCGCTGGTGATGTAGGCGCCGCGCGGCGTCATGTCGCGCGCGGTGTCGTAGAAGGACTCGAAGTCGTAGCCGTCGAACTGCCAGTAGTTCGCGTTGTTCATGCCGCGTTCGCGCATGTCGCCGCGGATGCCCAGGCAGGTCATGAAGATCGCCGCGGCCATCTCGAAGTTCCGGCTGCGTTCGCGCCACTGCGCGGGCAGCGCGTCGGCGGGCAGCAGCTGTTCGAGCGTCACGCGCAGGTCGGCGTTCGACAACACCGCCGGTGCGCGGACCTCATGTTCGGTCCCCTTGTGGTCGCGCGTGCGCACACCGACCGCGCGGCCGTCCTCGACAAGGATGCGCGCCACTTCGCGGCGCAGGTGCACGCTGCCGCCATGCGCCTCGATATAGGCCGACAGGCGATCGGCGATGGTCTGGCCGCCGCCGCGCGGGTAGTAGGCGCCGTGGAAGTAGTGGTTGCTCAGGCCCGCGTGCAGCGAGGCGCTGACGCGGCTCGGTGGCAGGCCGTAGTCGCCGTTCTGGCCCGCCATCACCGCACGCACCTGCGGATCGGTGCTGCACGAGTCGAGCAGGTCCTTGAGCGTGGCATTGCGGTACTTGTTGGCGAGGCGCCCGCGCGTGAACGCGTGCCAGGCGATGCCCCAGGACATGCGCCCCTTGTTGCGATCGACGCGGCCGAGCAGCTCGTCGATCTCGCGCAGGAAGCGCACGTAGCGGTCGATGCCGCGGCGCTCGCGCGGGAACATCTGCACGAAGCGGTCGCGGAAGCGGTCGCGGCCGACGGGGATCGGGAAGCGGAAATCCGGAAACACCAGGATGTCGAAGCCGTCGGCATCCATCGGCTCGACCGGCAAGTCGATGCCCAGGCCGCCGAGGATCTGCGGGATCTTGCCGTCCGGGCCGCAGTCACCGATGTAGTGCAGGCCGATGTCGAAGTTGTAGCGCTGGCGTGGTCCGCCGCGCGAGAACTGCGTGCAGCAGCCACCGGCGACATAGTGCTGGTCGAACACCGCGACCCTGATCCCGGCCTGCGCCAGCACCGCGCCGGCGGTCAGGCCGCCGAGGCCGGCACCGACGATGGCGACATCGGTGCGGTTCGGCGGCAGGCGCTTGACCCGCGCCTTGGTCATCCAGGTGGGGTCGTAGTCGTGTGCGTCGCGCAGTTGCATGAATCCCCGTACCGTCATATCAGAGTCGGGCAAGCATAACCGCGGCGGGCCGGATTGACCTGGGTCATCGTCCCGGGACCGGCATTGGCGGAAGGTGCGCAGAGGAGGACAGCGCGTGAGCAGGAACGGCGCAGTGGAACACATGACGGCCGTCGATCGGGCCTGGCTCGAAATGGACGCGCCGCACAACCCGATGGTGGTCAGTGCCGTGCTCGAGATCAGCGCGGTGCGCGACATCGAGGGGCTGGTCCGTCACATCGTCGAACGCCTGCTGCGGCATCGGCGCTTCCGCCAGCGTGTCGAACAGCATGGCAATACCCATGTCTGGGTCGAGGACGCGGAGTTGCTGATGTCCTACCACGTCCGCATCTTCCATCTGGACGAGCGTGCGCCCGACCACGACGTCGCCCACGCCGTCGCGCGCGAGCTTGGCCACCCGCTCGACCGCGCGCTGCCGCTGTGGCGGCTGACCTTCTTCGTGCGGCACGACGGACGGGTGACGATGCTGTTCCGCGCGCATCACGCGCTGGCCGACGGCATCGCCCTGGTCGGCGTGCTGATGAGCTGCGTCGATGGCGCCGAGATGCGCGCGGACGGCGAACGCCACGACGATTTCATCGCGCGCGCGATGGCGCGGCTGGACGCGACCTGGAGTCAGCTCAAGGCCGTCGGTCACCTGGTCTTCGACGGTGTGCAGCGCCGCCAGTACGTGTCCGAGCGCCTGCACGAGGGCAGCGAGGCGCTGGCCGCGATCGGCCGCGTGCTGATGCTGCCGGACGACAATCCGCCGTCCCTGCGCCGCGCGCTCTGCGGTACGCGCAGCGTGGCCTGGACCGATCATCTCGCGTTCGCGCCGATCCGGCGCCGCGCGCACCAGCTCGGCGTCAAGATCAACGACCTGTTCCTGGCCGCGTTTGCCGGCGCGATCGGCCGTTACCTCCGCGAGACCGAGGGCGCGCTCGATCCGGCACAGAATCTGCGCATCTCGATTCCCGTGAACCTGCGCGCACAGGACGATGGCGATCTGGGAAATTGCTTCGGGCTGGTGCTGCTCGACCTGCCGGTGGGGATCGGCGACTGGCGGCAGCGTCTGCAGGTCGTCGGCCGGCGCATGTCGCAGCTCAAGCAGTCGCCGGAGGCGCGCGCGATGCTGGTCGGCCTGGCGGCGGCCGGCCATCTGCCGGTGCCGTGGGAGAAGAACCTGGTCAACCTGCTGGCCGGCAAGGCGGCGGCGGTGGTGTCCAACCTGCCGGGTCCGGCGCGCAAGCTGCACGTCGCCGGCAACCGGCTCGAAAGCCTGGTGTTCTGGCCGCCGCAGACCGGCGGCATCGGGCTGGGCGTGAGCCTGTTCAGCTATGCGGGGCATGTCACGGTCGGCGTCTCGGCCGACACTGCGGTGCTCGACGATCCGGCGCGCCTGATCCACGTCTTCGAGGACGAGGTGGCCCTGATGCTGCACCCGCGCAAGCACCGCGCCTCCGCGCGCGCGCCGCAGGGGCAGCACGCCCGTGCTTGAGCTGTCGCGCTTCACCCGCGTCGTCGTGTTCACCGGCGCCGGCATGTCCGCGGAGAGCGGGGTGCCGACCTATCGCGGCCGCGGCGGCATCTGGCAGCAGTACGACTACCGCGAGTATGCCTGCGAGGACGCCTTCCAGCGCGATCCGGGCAAGGTGCTGGACTTCCACGAGCTGAGGCGCACGCACGTGCTCGGCTGCGCGCCGCACGCCGGGCACGCGCATCTGGCCGCGCTGCAGCGCGGCCATCCGGCGCTGTCGCTGATCACGCAGAACATCGACGGACTGCACCAGCGCGCCGGCAGCGCCGTCGCCGCCGAACTGCACGGCAGCCTGTGGCGCCTGCGCTGTGCGCGTCACGGCGTGCGCGAGGATGCCGCGGCGGGACGGTTCGAGACGCGCCGCTGCCCGCAGTGCGGGTCCATGCTGCGTCCCGACATCACCTGGTTCGGCGACCTGGTCGATGAGGCGGTGTTCGGACGCGCCCGCGCACTGATCGACGCCTGCGACCTGTTCGTCAGTATCGGCACCTCGGCCGTGGTCTGGCCGGCGGCCGGGCTGATCCCGTTCGCGCACCGGCCGCGGCCGTATCTGGTCGAGATCAATCCGGAGGAGACCGAAGGATCGGAGCGATTCGACGCCGTGATCCGCGCGCCGGCGTCCGCGCTGGCGCAATGGGTGGCGTGACACAATAGGCCGGAATCCGACACCGACCCGGTCATGGCACGCATCCGCAGCAACGGCATCGAGCTCGAATACGAGACTTTCGGCAGGGCCGGCGACCCCGCGCTCCTGCTGATCATGGGCCTCGGCGGGCAGCTGGTGCTGTGGCCGGACAGTTTCTGTGAGAACCTCGCGCGCGCCGGCCATCACGTGATCCGCTACGACAACCGCGACGTCGGCCTGTCGTCGAAGATGGACCATCTGGGCAAGCCGAACCTCGTGCGCAGCAGCCTGGCGTATCGCCTCGGCCTGCCGGTGCGCGCGCCGTACTCGCTCGATGACATGACGCTCGACGCGGTCGGCCTGCTCGACGCCCTCGGTGTCGAGTCCGCGCATGTCGTCGGCATGTCGATGGGCGGGATGATCGCGCAGCTGCTGGCGGCACGGCACGCGCCGCGCGTGCGCAGCCTGACCTCGATCATGTCCAGCAGCGGCAGCCGCCGCGTGCCGGGACCGAAACTCGCGGTGCAGCTGCGCCTGGTGCGGCGCCCGCAGCGGCTGGACCGCGAGGGCCTGATCGCGCATGGCATGCAGACCTGGCGCATGATCGGCAGCCCCGGTTTTCCGGAAGACGAACCGGTGCTGCGCGACAAGGTCGCGCGCCAGCTCGAACGCAACATCCATCCACAGGGCTTCGTGCGCCAGATGACCGCGATCATGGCCTCCGGCAGCCGCGCACCGCTGCTCAGGCGCGTGACCGCACCCGCGCTGATCATCCATGGCAAGGAGGATCCCCTGGTGCCGGTCCCGGCGGCGCACGATCTGGCGCGACACCTGCCGCATGCCCGGGTGGAGATCATCGACGGCATGGGTCATGACCTGCCGCGCGCCCTGCTGCCGCGCATCGAGCGCAGCATCCTGCGCCATGTCGAGGCCGCCGAGCGCGGCGGCCGTTGAGCGCGGCTTCGTTCCGGAGCGTCGTCGCGGCGGTCGGCCTGGGGCAGCTGCTCGCCTGGGGCAGCAGCTACTACCTGCTGGCGACGCTGGCGCGGCCGATGGCCGCCGCGCTGGACCTGCCGGGGGTCTGGGTGTACGCGAGCTTCTCCGCCGCACTGGTCGTCGCGGCGCTGCTCGGCCCCTGGGCGGGCGCGCAGATGGACCGGCACGGCGGCCGCCGGGTGCTGCTCGCCTCCAACCTGCTGTTCGCCGCCAGTCTCGCGCTGCTGGTCGTCGCCCAGGATCGCTACACGCTGACGCTCGGCTGGCTGGCGATGGGCGTGGCGATGCCGATGGGTCTGTACGACGCGGCGTTCTCGACCGTCGTCGGCATCTACGGTGCGCAGGCGCGACGCGCGATCGTCGGCGTGACCCTGATCGCCGGCTTCGCCAGCTCGGTGAGCTGGCCGCTGACGGCGTTCGTCGAGGCGCACTGGGGCTGGCGCGCGGCCTGCGCCCTGTGGGCGCTGCTGCACCTCACGCTCGGTCCGGGCCTGCACGCGGGCTTCGTGCCCGCCGGCGTGCCGGTGCGCACGATGCACGCCGCGGCGACCGCCGACGGGCCGTCTGCTGCGCCGTCGCCGCGCACCCTGTGGCTGCTCGCGGCGGTGTTCACCGCCAGCGGCTTCGTCTTCGCGTCGATGGCGGCGCATCTGCCGCGCGTGCTCGAAGCGGCCGGCTGCACGCCGGCCACCGCGGTCGCGGCCGCGGCGATCGTCGGCGTGGCGCAGGTCGTCGCGCGTGTCGCCGAAGCCAGCTGGCTCAAACGCCTGCATCCGCTGCTGACCGCGCGCCTGTCGATGGCCCTGCACCCGCTCGGCGCGACGCTGCTGGGCCTGTTCGGTGCGCCGCTGGCCTTCGTGTTCACCGCGCTGCACGGGGCGGGGATCGGCATCATGACCATCGTCAAGGGCACGCTGCCGCTGGCCCTGTTCGGCCCCGCCGGATTTGGCCGCCGTGCCGGACTGCTCGAAGCACCCGCGCGTCTCGCCCAGGCGGCGGCGCCGATCGTATTCGGGGTGTGGCTCGACGGCTGGGGCGCGACGGCCCTGTGGTGGTCTGCCGCGATCGCCGCCGGCGGATGGGCCGGACTGCTGCTGCTGCGCCTGCCGCGCTGAGTCCTGCAGCGGCACGGCGCCGCGCGGCGCCTCACCGCGAATCGCCGGCGCTGCGGGTGGCGGGCGTAAGCCGCAGCAGATGGGCGACCAGCAGCACCGCCGGGATGCCGATCGCGGCGGTGCCGGCGAAGAACAGCGCGTAGGCATCGAGCAGGCCATGCTGGCCTTGCAGCGCATCGACGGCTGCGCCGGACAAGCCCTTGAGCGACTTGCCGAGCAGCGCGTAGAACGAGCTGAGCAGCGCGTACTGCGTGGCGGTGTAGCCGAGGCTGGTCAGGCTGGACATGTAGGCGACCAGCGCAGTGCCGGCGAAGCCGGTCGAAAAATTGTCCACGAACATCGCCATCGAGAACACGCCCAGGTCCGGACCGGTCACGGCCAGCAGCGTGAACGCGAGGTTCGACAGCGGACCGACGATGGCACCGACCAGCAGTGTCGCGCCGAAGCCGTAGCGCATCGCGCACAGGCCGCCGGCGGCGACGCCGAGCACGGAAGCCGCGAGCCCGATGCTGCTGCGCACCGCACCGACGGTCTCCTTGGCGAGGCCCAGGTCGGCGTAGAACGGATTGGCCATCGGCCCCATGACGAAGTCGGCCAGGCGGTACAGGCTGATCGCCGCGAGCATCAGCAACGCCTTGCGGCCGTGGGTGCGGAAGAACGCGACGAACGGGCCGGCGATCGCATCCAGTGCGCCACGCAGCCGCCACGCGGCGGCAAGACCGCGACGGGCGACCTCGGCCGTCGCCGACGGTTCGCGTGCGATCAGGGTCGCGGCGACACCGACGCCCATCGCCGCAGCCATCGCCGCGTAGGACACCGACCAGCCGGCGAAGCCGGCGAGGATCAGGATCAGCGCATCGGTGACCAGCAGCGCCGCGCGGTAGCCGAGCTGGTAGGCGGCGGTGAGCAGCGCCAGTTCGTCGGCGTCGCCGGCGCTTTCGATGCGCCAGGCATCGATGCACACGTCCTGCGTCGATGACGCGAATGCGGCGCAGAGCGCCAGCGCGGCGAAGGCGAACAGCCCTCCGTGCGGCTGCAGCGCCGCCATGCCGCCGAGCGCCGCGGCCACCACCAGCTGCGACAGCAGGATCCAGCCGCGCCGCCGGCCCAGCCAGCGGCCGAGCAGGGGCGCGTCGAAGCGATCGACCGCCGGCGCCCACAGGAACTTCAGCGAATAGGCCAGCCCGACCCACGACAGGAAGCCGATCATCGACAGGGTGACGCCGCTCTCACGCAGCCAGTAGCCGAGCGTGTTGCCGACCAGCATGAACGGCAGCCCGGAGCCGAAGCCCAGCAGCAGCATGACCGCGACCTTCGGACGCGTCAGCGCGCGCAGCACGCGCCGCCAGCCGTGTCCGGCGCCGGACTCAGAGGTCATAGTCGATGATCAGCGGCGCGTGATCGGAGAAGCGTTCGGACTTGTAGACGGAGGCCGCGCGGAGTTTGCCGCGCAGGCCCGGCGTGATCACCTGGTAGTCGATGCGCCAGCCGACGTTCTTGGCCCAGGCCTGGCCGCGGTTGGACCACCAGGTGTAGGCCTCGCCTTCGGTGTCGGGGTGCAGCGCGCGGTAGGCATCCACCCAACCCGCGCCGTCGGGCGGTGCGCCGAACACCACGTCGAGCCACGCGCGTTCGTGCGGCAGGAAGCCGGAATTTTTCTGGTTGGAGCGCCAGTTCTTCAGGTCGATGTTGCGGTGGGCGATGTTCCAGTCGCCACAGATCACGTACTCGCGGCCGTTGGCGCGCCACTCGCGCAGTTTCGGCAGGAAGAACTCGAGGAAGCGGTCCTTGCTCGCCTGACGCTCGGGCCCGGCCGAGCCGGACGGCAGGTACAGGGACACGACGGAGAGCTGGCCGTAGCGGAATTCGAGATAGCGCCCCTCGTTGTCGAACTCGTCGTTGCCGAGTGTGTCGAGCACCGCATCCGGCGCACGCCGTGCGTAGATGGCGGTGCCGGCGTAGCCCTTCTTCAGCGCGTCGCGGAAGCGCACGTGCCAGCCGTCGGGAAAGAAGTCCGGATCGTGCTGCACGTCCGGATGCTGGGCCTTGGTCTCCTGCAGGCACAGGATGTCCGCGTCCTGCCGCGGCAGCCACTGGAACAGGCCCTTGCGGGCCGCGGAGCGGATGCCGTTGCAGTTGAGCGTGACGATGCGCATGTTGGCGGGAGGCAGGCGGCGGAGCGACGAGCGATAATTCTGCCCGAAAAGGTCCACCGACCCGACGATGAAACCCTACCAGTCCGCGTTCCTCGAACTCGCGCTCGCGCACGAAGTGCTCAAGTTCGGCCAGTTCACGCTCAAGTCCGGACGCGTGAGTCCGTACTTCTTCAACCTCGGCAGGATCTCCAGCGGCGCCGCGATGCGTGCGCTCGGCCAGGCCTACGCGCAGGCCCTGGCTGCGTCCGGCATCGCCTACGACATGCTGTTCGGCCCGGCCTACAAGGGCATTCCGTTGGTCACCGCGCTGGCCTGTGCGCTGGCCGATCCGGCCGCCGGCGGTCGTGACGTGCCCTACGCCTACAACCGCAAGGAGGCCAAGGATCACGGCGAAGGCGGCGTTCTGGTCGGCGCAGCGCCGCGCGGCCGTGTCGTGATCGTCGATGACGTGCTGACCGCCGGCACCGCGCTGCGCGAAGCGGTGGCGCTGCTGCGCGGCGCCGGTGCCGAGCCGGTGGCCGCGCTGATCGCGCTGGATCGCCAGGAACGGGGCAGGACCGGCCGTTCGGCGGTGCAGGAGATGGAGCAGGACAGCGGTATCCGCGTGATTCCGCTGGTCACCGTGCAGACCCTGCTCGAATACCTGGGCCAGGACGGCGGCGGCCGCCATGCGGTACCGCCGGGCGTGGTCGGCGCGATCCGCGACTACCAGGCGGAGTACGGAGTTTCGGCATAATCCGGTGATGCACACAGACGAACCCCGCATGTCGTACCGCCCACTCGGCCGCGCGCTGGTGGCCGGCGTCTGGCTCGTGCTCGGCGCCGCCGCTCATGCCGGCGAGATCGTCTGCTGGACCGACGACAGCGGCCGCCGTGCCTGCGGCGACCGCGTGCCACCGGAGTACGCCAAGCGCGAGCGCCAAGTCTATGACAAGACCGGGCGCATGGTCGATGTGCTGCCGCGCCAGCGCACGCCCGAGGAGATCGCCGAGGCCGAGCGCCAGGCGGCCGAGGAGAAGGCGTCGCGCCAGCGCGCGGTGGATCAAGCCGCCTACGACAGGTTCCTGCTGCAGACCTACAGCGGCGTCGGCGAGTTGATCCGCGCCCGGGACGAGCGCCTCAAGCTGCTCGATACGCGGCTCAAGCTCGCCGAGAAATCGCTCGCCGACAACGAACTGGGCATCCAGCAGCTGGAGGAGCAGATCGCCGATGCCGAGCGGGACGACAAGGCCGTCCCGGAGCGTCTGAGCAAGCAGCTCAAGGAATCGCAGCGCACGCTCAGCGGCAACCGCCGCGCCGTCGATAAGCTGAGGAAGGAGCGCGCCGAACTGGTCGCCAAGTACGACAGCGACATCGCGCGCTACCGCGAGCTGACCGCGCCGCCACCGCCGCCATCGCCCGAGCCGGAAGCAGCCGCACCGCCATAGGCACCCCTCGTGGTCATCCAGAGCGCGTTGATGCGCTGTGGATAGCACGGCCCGGTGATCCCTGACTGGGCGTCTTGAGTGCCGACGATGCCATTCGGGGCATCGTCGCGGCGCGTCTCCTCACCCGCGAATCAGCGTGCCGATACCGGCGTCGGTGAACAGTTCGAGCAGCACCGAGTGCTCGACGCGGCCGTCGATGATGTGCGCGGACTTCACGCCGCTGTTCACCGCGTCCAGCGCGTAGCGCACCTTCGGCACCATGCCGCCGTGGATCGTGCCGTCGAGGATCAGGTCCTCGACCTGTTGCACGGTCAGGCCGGTGAGGATCCGGTTGTCCTTGTCGAGCACGCCGGGGGCGTTGGTCAGGAACATGATCTTCTCGGCCTGCAGCACCGCGGCGATCTTGCCGGCGGCCACGTCGGCGTTGATGTTGTAGGCCTCGCCGTGTTCACCGACGCCGACCGGGGCGATCACTGGAATGAAGCCGCCGGCTTCGAGATGGCTGATGACGCGCGGATCGATCTTCTCGACCTCGCCGACCTGGCCGATGTCCTGGCCGTTCTTGAGCATCATCTTGCGCGCGCGGATCAGCTGGCCGTCCTTGCCGGTCAGGCCGACGGCGCGGCCGCCCTGCTGGTTGAGTGCGCTGACCACCGCCTTGTTGACCAGGCCGCCGAGCATCATCTCGACGACATCCATGGTCTCCTCGTCGGTCACGCGCATGCCCTCGACGAATTCGCTCTTCTTGCCGAGCCGCTCCAGGTGCGAGCCGATCTGCGGGCCGCCGCCGTGCACGACCACCGGGTTCATGCCGACCAGCTTCATCAGCACGATGTCGCGCGCGAACGACGCGATCATCGCGTCGTCCTTCATCGCGTTGCCGCCGTACTTGACGACGATGGTCTTGCCGGCGAAACGGCGGATGTAGGGCAGCGCCTCGGTGAGGACGCGGGCGATGGTCTGCGCGTTGGACAGGTCGATCGGCATGGTCCCTCTCAATGCTTGCCGGTGCTGCCGAAGCCGCCGGCACCGCGCTGTGTGGCGTGGAAGTCGGTGACGGTCTCGAACTCGGCCTGCACGACCGGCACGAACACGAGCTGGGCGATGCGCTCGCCGGGGCTGATCGCGAAGGGCTCGTGGCCGCGGTTCCAGCATGACACCATCAGCTCGCCCTGGTAGTCGGAATCGATCAGGCCGATGAGGTTGCCGAGCACGATGCCGTGCTTATGGCCCAGGCCGGAGCGCGGCAGGATCACCGCGGCCAGCTTGGGATCGGCGATGTAGATTGCCAGGCCCGTTCTGATCAGCGTGCTGGCGCCGGGTTCGAGCACCAGCGGCTTGTCGAGCAGCGCGCGCAGGTCGAGGCCGGCGGCGCCGTCGGTCGCGTAGGCCGGCAGCGGCAGTTCGCGGCCGAGGCGAGGGTCGAGAATCTTGAGCTGGATGGTTTTTTTCATGGCGGCGTCGGGGTGCGGGCGTGCGCGGCGCGGAATTATCGTTCAAGCGGGGGCAGCGACGGGGACGATGCGCCTGCGCT
The DNA here is from genome assembly GCF_040066175.1 of Fontimonas sp. SYSU GA230001. Taxonomy (NCBI): domain Bacteria; kingdom Pseudomonadati; phylum Pseudomonadota; class Gammaproteobacteria; order Nevskiales; family Nevskiaceae; genus Fontimonas; species Fontimonas sp. SYSU GA230001. Next base: position 32,892 of record NZ_JBEAAM010000018.1, on the reverse strand, counting down.
GTGCTTCAGCGTGCCGCAGCTGGGTGCGCGAGATAGCGTTCCGCGATCAGGTCGGCGAGTTCGCGCGCGAGCCGTGACTTGGGCCCATGCGCGAGTTCGCGCTCGCCGCCGGCCCAGAACACGTGCAGCGCGTTGTCGTCGCGGTCGAAGGCGCGGCCGCTGCCGACCCAGTTGGCGGCGATCAGGTCGAGCTTCTTGCGCAGCAGCTTGTCGCGCGCATGCTCGGCCAGGTCTTCGGTTTCCGCGGCGAAGCCGACGACGAACAGCTGCGGATGCGCGGCGCGCACGGTGGCGAGGATGTCCGGGTTCTTCACCAGGCGCAGGTCGAGCGTGTCGGCCTTCTTCTTGATCTTGTGCTCGGCGACCGCTTCGAGCCGGTAGTCGGCGACCGCCGCGGCACCGATCAGGATCTGCGCCTGTGCGGCGGCGTCCTGCGTCGCCGCAAGCATCTCGTCGGCGGTCTCGACCTCGATGCGGCGCGTGCCGGCGGGCACCGGCAGCGCGGTCGGCCCCGACACCAGCGTGACCTCGGCACCCATGCGCGCCAGCGCGTCGGCCAGCGCATAGCCCATCTTGCCGGACGAGCGGTTGGTGATGAAGCGCACCGGGTCGATCGGTTCGCGCGTCGGCCCGGCGGTGAGGACGATGCGCACGCCGTTGAGGCGGCCGGTGTGCAGCAGTGCAGCGACGGCGTCGCGGATCTGCAGCGGTTCCCACATGCGGCCCTCGCCGGTCTCGCCGCAGGCTTGCCCGCCGCTGCCGGGGCCGAGCACGTGCACGCCGCGGTGCATCAGCGTGTGCAGGTTCGCCTGGGTCGCCGCATGCGCCCACATCAGGCGGTTCATCGCCGGTGCGATGGCGACCGGCCGGTCGCTGGCCAGGCACAGCGTCGTCAGCAGGTCGTCGGCGAGGCCATGCGCGAGGCGCGCGATGCAGTTTGCGCTCGCGGGAGCAATCAGGATCAGGTCCGGCCAGCGGGCGAGTTCGATGTGGCCCATCGCCGCCTCGGCGGTCTCGTCCCACAGCGAGCTGCGCACCGGGGTGCCGGACAGGGCCTGGAAGGTCTGTGCGCCGACGAAGCGCTGCGCATTGGCCGTCATCACCACCTGCACCTCGGCGCCGGCTTCGGTGAGGCGGCGCACGAGATCGGCGGCCTTGTACGCGGCGATGCCGCCCGTGACGCCGAGCACGATTCGGCGACCGGTCAGGCTTGTGGCGGGTGTCTGCATGAACCCATTCTAGCCAGACGAGAAGAAAGGGAGGGAAGCATGGCGATCACCGACTGGCCGGTATCGGAGCGGCCGCGCGAGAAGCTGGTCGCGCAGGGCGCGTCGGCGCTCAGCGACGCCGAGCTGCTGGCGATCTTCCTGCGCACCGGCGTGCGCGGCATGACCGCCGTCGATCTGGCGCGCGACCTGATTCGCCGCTTCGGCGGCCTGCGCGCGCTGCTGGCGGCCGATCGCGAGGAGTTCTGCGTCAGCCGTGGCTTGGGCGAGGCCAAGTACGTGCAGCTGCAGGCGGTGATGGAGATCGCGCGCCGCTACCTGTCCGAGGCGCTGACCCGTGGCGCGCCGCTGACCAGCCCGCAGGCGGCGGCCGACTACCTGCGCGCCTGGCTGCGCGACCGCGATCACGAAGTGTTCGCGCTGCTCTACCTCGACAGCCAGCACCGCGTGCTGGCCTGCGACGAACTGGCGCGCGGTACGCTCGACGGCGCCTCGGTCCATCCGCGCGAAGTGGTCAAGGCGGCGCTGCGCCGCAACGCCGCGGCGGTGATCCTCGCGCACAATCACCCCAGCGGCGTCGCCGAACCCAGCGCCGCCGACCGCGCGCTCACCGAGCGCCTCAAGCAGGCCCTGGCGCTGGTCGATATCCGCGTGCTCGATCACCTGGTGGTCGGTGACGGCATGCCGACCAGCTTCGCCGAGCGCGGCTGGATCTGATCCAGCGTCGATCCGGGCGTCGATCCGGGCGTCGATCCGGGCGCCGCTCTAGGCTCGTATACTCGGGCCATGATCCGGTTGGCGGCCATCGCGGGTCTGCTTTTCGCCGCATGCAGTTTCGCGGCGCAGGCTGCGCACGTGGCGCTGATCGAGATCGACGGCCCGATCGGCCCAGCCACAAGCGCACACCTGGCCAAGGCCCACGCCCGTGCCGTCGAGGAAGGGGTCGCGGCGATCGTCCTGCGCATCGACACGCCCGGCGGGCTCGACACGGCGATGCGCGATATCATCAAGCTGGAGCTCTCCTCGCCGATTCCGGTCATCGCCTGGGTCGGCCCCGAAGGCGCGCGCGCGGCCAGCGCCGGCACCTACATCCTCTATGCCGCGCATATCGCGGCGATGGCGCCGGCGACCAACCTGGGCGCGGCGACGCCGATCCCGGTCGGCGGCGGCTGGCCGGCGACCCGCCCCGGCGCGACCGCGGAACCCGCGTCCGGCGAGCACGGGGGTGCCGCGGACAAAGCTGCGGATGGGGCCAGCCACGAAGGCGGCGAGGCCGTCGATGCCGCGCAGGCCAAGGCGGTCAACGACGCCGTGGCCTATCTGCGCAGCCTCGCCGAGAAGCGCGCGCGCAATGCCGACTGGGCCGAGCGCGCGGTGCGCGAAGGCGCGTCGCTGTCGGCGGAGCGCGCGCTCGAACTGGGCGTGATCGACGTCGTTGCCGAGGACATCGACACGCTGCTGCGCGCCATCGAGGGCCGGCGGGTGGAGATGCCCGAGGGCGGGCGCGCGCTGGCGCTGGCGGGACTGCCGGTGCAACGCATCGATCCCGACTGGCGCATGCGCCTGCTGGCCGTGATCACCAATCCGACGGTGGCCTACGTGCTGATGCTGATCGGCATCTACGGCCTGCTGCTGGAGGGCTACCACCCTGGCGCGATCCTGCCGGGCGTCACCGGCGCGATCTGCCTGCTGCTGGCGCTGTATGCGTTCCAGCTGCTGCCGGTGAACTACGTCGGCCTCGGTCTGATCCTGCTCGGTGTCGCACTGATGATCGCCGAGGCGCTCGCGCCCAGCTTCGGCGTGCTCGGCTTCGGCGGCGGCATCGCCTTCGTGCTCGGCTCGGTACTGCTGATGGACATCGACGTGCCCGGTTACGAGATCAACGTCGGGGTCATCAGCGGCATCGCGCTGACCGCGCTCGCGCTGCTGGCAGCCACCCTCTACCTGCTATGGCGTGCGCGCCGCGCGCGCGTCGTCACCGGGGACGAGCGGATGGTCGGGCAGATCGTGCGCGTGCTGGAAGCCGCCGACGGCGAGGGCTGGGCGGAGGTGGCAGGCGAACGCTGGCGCATCCAGGCTGCGACGCACTTGCGGGCGGGACAATCCGTGCGCGTGAGCGCGCGCAATGGCCTGATACTGACGGTTGTACCGATCGAATAGGAGAGCGGCCATGCTGGGACTGGGCGGTGTCATCGTGCTCGCGGTGCTGGGCCTGTTGGTGGCCGGGGTCAAGGTGCTCAACGAATACGAGCGCGGCGTCGTGCTGACCTTCGGCCACTACACCGGCACCAAGGGGCCGGGGCTGATCTACGTGTTTCCGGTGATCCAGCAGATGATGCGCGTCGATCTGCGCACCATCGTCATGGACGTGCCGCCGCAGGATGTGATCTCGCGCGACAACGTCTCGGTGAAGGTCAACGCCGTGATCTATTTCCGCGTCATCGATCCGGCGCGGGCGATGCTGCAGGTCGCGCAGTTCTACGAAGCCACCAGCCAGCTCGCGCAGACCACGCTGCGCTCGGTGCTCGGCCGCCACGAGCTCGACGAGATGCTGACCGAGCGCGATGCGCTCAACCGCGACCTGCAGGAAATCCTCGACAAGGCCACCGACGCCTGGGGCGTCAAGGTCGCCACCGTCGAGATCAAGCATGTCGATATCGACGAGAGCATGATCCGTGCGATCGCCCGCCAGGCCGAGGCGGAACGGTCGCGGCGCGCCAAGATCATCCACGCCGAGGGCGAGCACCAGGCCGCCGTGCGGCTGCGGGAGGCCGCTGCCGAGCTGGCCCGGGAGCCGCAGGCACTGCAGCTGCGCTATCTGCAGACGCTGATCGACGTCGCCGGCGAGAAGAACTCGACGATCGTCTTTCCGCTGCCGATGGACCTGATCACCCCGCTGATGAAGAAGCTGGGCAAGGAGTGACCCGGCCGGCTGGCGTGCCTAGTGGTCGAGCGAGAACCCGAGCTTCATCGTCACCTGCCAGTGCGCGACCTTGTTCTGGTCGATCTGGCCGCGTACCTCGGTGACCTGGAACCAGCGCAGGTTGTGCACAGTCCTGGATGCCTTGGCGATCGCGCTGTTCACGGCATCCTCGATGCCGGTCGGCGACGAGCCGGTCAGTTCGATGCTCTTGTAGGTGTGATGGGTCATGTTCGTTCTCCGGACGTGCCCCGCGCCCGATGGCGGGGTGCCAGGGGATAGTAGCCCCCGGGGCTTGCCCTTGCCGGGGCGCGCTGGCACAATTGCGCCCCTTTTTCGGGCGGAGTTTTCCGTCCGTACCCGCTGCAGATGCAGCCAAGTCGCCCGTACTGGGGCATTTTTCGGGGTTTGTGGTCATGTCCAAAGTCTGTCAGGTCACCGGCAAGCGGCCGTTGGTCGGCAACACGGTTTCGCACGCCAACAACAAGCGTCGGCGCCGTTTCGAGCCGAACCTGCACACGCACCGTTTCTGGCTGGAGTCCGAGAAGCGCTTCGTGTCGCTGCGCGTGTCCACCAACGGCATGCGCATCATCGACAAGAAGGGCATCGAGGCCGTCGTTTCCGAGCTGCGCGCGCGCGGCGACAAAGTCTGAGAAAGCAGGAGTAAACCGACATGGCCAAGAAGAAGGACGTCGAGAAGATCCGCCTGGTATCCACCGCCGACACGGGCTACTTCTACACCACGACGAAGAACCGCAAGAACACGCCGGACAAGTTCGAGATGAAGAAGTACGATCCGGTCGTGCGCAAGCACGTCGCATTCAAGGAAGCCAAGATCAAGTGACCCGCCGCGGCTGACGGCCGCGACGCGTCATTCCCGCGCAGGCGGGGATCCAGAGGGCCGCGCCAGCGGCCCTTCGTATTTGCGGCGGCGTCACACGCCGGGCGTAACATAGTCCGTGCCGATGACCGAAGCCGCCGAAGCCCGACCGCATCACCGCCACCTGGAGCACGCCCGTGCACAGGTGATCGAGCTGCTGTCACGCCAGGCGGTCGAGCGGGAACTGGTGTCGCGCTCCGAGAACCGCAAGCAGGACGTGGTCGCACAGCTGGTCGAGCGTCAGCATCGTGCGGCGCTGGAGCAGCGGCTCGCGCATTTCCACCCCGCTGACATCGCGTTCGTGCTGGAAAGCCTGCCGCCCGATGCGCGTGCGGCAGCCTGGGGGCTGGTGCGCCCGGAGCGGCGCGGCGCGGTGCTGCTGGAGGCCTCCGATACCGTGCGCCGGTCGGTCGTGCTGGGCATGGGGCCGGACGAGATCTCGGCGGTGGTCCGCACGCTGGATTCGGACGACATCGCCGACCTGGTCGGCAGCCTGCCGGAAGAGCTGCGGCAGGCCGTCGTCGAACGCCTGGACCGCGATGACCAGGACGAGGTGCGCTCGGTACTGTCGTTCCCCGAAGGCAGTGTCGGCGCGATGATGGACCTGGACTTCGTTGCGGTCCGCAACGACGCCTCGCTCGAAGCGGTCCTGCGCCTGCTGCGCCGACGCAAGCAGTTGCCGCCGCACACCAACCAGATCTTCGTCGTCGATCGCAACAACACCCTGCTCGGACTGCTGCCGATGTCGCGGCTGCTGCTCGAAGAGCCGGAGCAGCGCGTGGCCGCGGTGATGTCCGCCGACCCGGTCTTCTTCTATACCGACGACGCCGCGCGCGACGCCGTCGATGCGTTCGAGAAGTACGATCTGATCTCGGCGCCGGTGGTCAACCTGCACCGGCAGGTCGTGGGACGGCTGACCGTCGATGCGGTCGTCGATGAGATCAACGAACGCGCCCAGGCCGAGTCGTTGCGTCAGGTCGGCCTGTCCGAGGAGGACGAGGACCTGTTCGCGCCGGTGGTGCCCAGCGCGCGGCGCCGCTGGATGTGGCTGGCGATCAACCTGACCACGGCGTTCGTGGCCTCGCGCGTGATCGGCCTGTTCGAGCAGACGATCGCCGGGCTGGTGGCACTGGCGACGCTGATGCCGATCGTCGCCAGCATCGGCGGCAATACCGGCAACCAGACCGTGGCGCTGGTGATCCGCGGGTTGGCGCTCAAGCAGCTCGGCCCGGCGCAGCTCGGGCGCATCCTGATGCGCGAACTCAAGATCAACGTGATCAACGGTGCCGCCTGGGGGCTCGCGCTGGGGCTGGTCACGCTGCTGCTGTATCACGATATCGCCCTGTCGGCCGTGATCGCGGCGGCGCTGCTGCTCAACCTGCTCGTCGCCGCGCTGGTCGGCGTGGTCGCACCGGTCGCGCTCGACCGCTTCGGCCGCGATCCGGCGATGGGGTCGAGCATCATCCTGACCGCGACCACCGACAGCATGGGCTTCTTCATCTTCCTCGGGCTGGCAGCCGTATTTCTCGTGTGAGCGGACGCTGCTACAGTGCCGCCCCCGTTCGAGTCGTCCCGATGAGCCGCGACGCCACGTTTGCCCAGCAGTTGATCGATGCCGGCCGCCTGTTCCACCGGCGCGGCTGGGTGCCCGCGACCGGCGGCAATTTTTCGGCGCGGCGCGGCGCCGACTCGATGCTGATCACCGCGTCCGGTTGCCACAAGGGCGAGCTGACCGACGCCGATTTCCTCGTCGCCGACCTCGAAGGTCGTCCGATCGACAATACGCGCAAGGCATCCTACGAGACCCTGCTGCACTGTCAGCTCTACCGCTACGGTGCCGACATCGGCGCGGTGCTGCATACGCACTCGATCGCCAACACGGTGTTGTCGCGGCGATTGAACAGCGTTCATCTGGCCGGCTATGAGCTGCTCAAGCTGCTGCCCGGCATCACGACGCACGATGCGAAGGTGGACGTTCCGGTATTCGAGAACGACCAGGACATCGCGCGGCTGGCCGCGACGGTGGATGGGCACCTGCGCCGGCATCCGCAGACGCCGGCCTATCTGATCGCCGGTCACGGCTTGTACGCCTGGGGCGAGAACGTCGCGCAGGCGCGCTGGCGCGTCGAGGCCCTGGAATTCATGTTCGAGTGCGAACTGCACTCGAAGTCGTCGTAAGGAGATGCAGACATGACCACACTGACGGTGTACGCGGAGCAGGACGGCACGCGCCCGCTGGAAAAGCTCACCGGTTTCGAGGCGATCCGCGACCGCCTGGCCGCGGTGGGCGTCGAGTTCGAGCGCTGGGAGGCGGCGCAGCCGCTGTCACCGACGGCTTCGCCGGAGGAAGTGATGGCGGCCTACAAGGACTCGATCGACAAACTGAATGCGAAGTACGGCTTCCAGTCGGTCGATGTCGTCAGCATGCACCCGGATCATCCGCAGGCCGAAGCGGCGCGCGGCAAGTTTCTCGCCGAGCACACGCACGCCGATTTCGAGACGCGCTTCTTCGTCGATGGTGCGGGCATGTTCTACATCCGCGCTGGCGGCAAGGTGTACATGACCGAGTGCACGCGCGGCGACCTGATCAACCTGCCGGCCAACACCACGCACTGGTTCGACATGGGTCCGCGGCCGAACTTCAAGGCAATCCGTTTCTTCCGCATCCCGGAAGGCTGGGTCGGCCACTTCACCGGCGACACGATCGCCGAAAGATTTCCGAAGTACGAGAGCGCGGCGTGATCCGGGCGATTGTCACTGACATTGAGGGTACTACCTCCTCGATCGACTTCGTCCACCAGACGTTGTTCCCCTACGCGAAGAAGCATCTGCGCGGATTCCTTCGTGAACAGGCGGGCAACGATGCGGTCCAGCATCTGCTGGCCGACGTCGAGCGCATCGAGGGACGCGATCTGTCGCTGGACGAGGCGGCGGATGCGCTCGAGCGCTGGATCGCCGAGGACCGCAAGCTCACGCCGCTCAAGGCGCTGCAGGGCATGATCTGGAAGACCGGCTACGAAGCCGGCGAACTCAAGGGTCACGTCTACGCCGACACGCCCGTGTATCTGCGCCGCTGGCATGCGGCCGGCAAGGCGCTGTATGTCTATTCCTCCGGTTCGGTCGAGGCACAGAAGCTGATCTTCGGCCATACCGACTACGGCGACCTCACGCCCCTGTTTTCCGGCTACTTCGACACCAACATCGGCGGCAAGCGCGAGGCCGCGTCCTACGCACGCATCCTCGCCGAACTGCAGCGCTCGGGTGACGAGGTGCTGTTCCTGTCCGACGTCGGCGAAGAGCTCGACGCCGCGCGCGCCGCCGGCCTGCAGACCTGGCAGCTGCTGCGCGACGACAAGGCCGTGCCTTCGCCCACGCACCGCCAGGCGCGGAGCTTCGCGGACGTCACGGTCTAGAAGGCGCCCCGGCGTAGCACCAGTGCCAGGGCTCGTAGAGATAGCCCTGACGGTTGCCGCGCGGATAGGACATGCGGAAGCCGAATTGCCCTGCGTTGGCCTGCAGCCAGCGGAACGCGTCCGTGCCTTCGAAGGCTTCGTCGAGCGCCGCACACCCCGCGGTGCCGACATCCACGGCGCGCCCGGTGTGATGTTCGCTGTAGCCCGGCGGGGCATTGACGCGCAGGATCGTGTCGAGCGCATCGCCCCGGTCGAGCCTGGCGCGGATCAGCGAAGTCTGGAAATCGACGCTGCGGAATGCCGATACCAGGCGCAGATCCACACCTTCGCTTGAGGCGTGGCGTTGCATCGCCAGCCAGGCGCGGGCGGCGGACGGCGTCAGCAGCTTGTCGCGGCCATCAGTGCCCAGGCCGACCGGGGCCAGGCGCTGCGCCTCGCGGAACAGGGTCAGGTGGCGTTGCTCCGGCAGTTCCGCGGGAACGCCCAGCGCGGCCAGCGCCGCGGCGACCCGCTCGCGATAGCCGTCGCGGGCGCTCAACTCAGGAACGGGCCAGGCGCTCGCGCCAGCCGGCCTTGCGGTCGCCGATGACGACGAAACCGGGATTGAGCAGCGAGTCCTTCTGGTTGTAGCGCAGCGGCTGCAGGTCTGGCAGCGTCAGCACCTCGGCGCCGGCGCATTCGGCGACGCACTGGCCGGCGGCCGTGTCCCATTCCGAGGTCGGTCCGGTGCGCGGGTACAGATCCGCTTCGCCGGTGGCCACGAGGCAGAACTTCAGCGAGCTGCCCTTGCTCACCGCCTCGTGCGCCGGCAGCTTGGCTAGCAGCACCTCCAGCGCGGCGTCCTTGTGCGAACGGCTGACGACGAAGGCCGGGATGTCGGCGCAGCCGCGCGTGCGGATCGGCTCGCGCGTCGTGCCCTGGATGCGCAGCGCACCGACGCCGCGCGCACCGGCGTAACTGACGTTGAGCACCGGTGCATAGACCACGCCCAGCACCGGTTCGCCGGCATCGATCAGCGCGATGTTGACGGTGAATTCGCCGTTGCGCTTGATGAACTCCTTGGTGCCGTCGAGCGGATCGACCAGCCAGTACTGCGACCAGCCGCGACGCACGGCGTAGGGCGTGTCCGCACCTTCCTCCGACAGCACCGGCAGGCCCGGCGTCAGGCGCTCCAGCCCGGCGACGATGGCCTGGTGCGAGGCCAGGTCCGCCTGGGTCAGCGGCGAGTCGTCGTCCTTGTGCGTGACCGCGAAGTCCGATTCGTAGATGTCGAGGATGCGGTCGCCGGCGCTACGTGCCAGTGCAATGACGTCGTCGAGGAGGCGGGCGCTGGGCGTCAGGTTCACGAAACGATTCCCGGTGGAGCGATGTGCGGGGCCCGTATCATACGGGCCTTATGAATACCGGCGTGAGTGCGCGGGTGGACTGGGCCGCGGTCGAGTGGGTCCTCCTCGACATGGACGGCACCATTCTCGACCTGTCCTTCGACAACTACTTCTGGCGCGAGCTGGTGCCGCAGCGCTATGCCGAGAAGCACCAGATGTCGCTGGTGCGCGCGCACGAGGTGCTGCGGCCGATGTTCGAGGCCGTGCAGCACACGCTGCCCTGGTACTGCACCGATTACTGGAGCGAGGCGACCGGCCTGGACATGGCCGCGCTCAAGCACGAGATCCGCCACCGCATCGGACCGGTCGCCGGCGCCGAGGATTTCCTGCGCGCAGTGCGCGCGTCGGGGCGGCATCTGTGGATCGCCACCAACGCGCATCCTGTGAGCTGGCGTCTGAAGCTCGACTACACCGGCTTTCATCGCTACTTCGACCGCGTGATCTGCTCGCACGAGTTCGGTCATCCCAAGGAAGACCTGCGCTTCTGGGAGGCGGCGCGGGCCGCGCATCCCTTCGAGCCTTCACGGACGCTGTTCGTCGACGACAGCATGCCGGTGCTGTCGTCGGCGCAGGCGTTTCACATTCGCCAGGTCATCGGCATCCGCAAGCCCGACAGCCAGCTGCCGGAACGCCCGATCGCAGCGATGCCGTCGGTGCGAACGCTGGCGGATCTGAACCGACCCTAGCGTCGCCCGCGCGGGCGACCGCCGCCCGGGCGTCCGCCGCCGCGACGCGGCCCGCCACGGCCCGGTCCGCCATGGTGGCGGTGACGCGCGCGCTCCACGGCGATGTAGTCGGCCGCGATCAGGTCGTGGCCGCCTTCGAGCATCGGGATCTTGGCGCCGATGTACTTCTCGATCTCGGGCAGCGAATAGACCCAGGTCTCGCAGCACATGGAGATCGCATCGCCGCTGGCGCCGGCGCGCGCGGTGCGGCCGATGCGGTGGACATAGTCTTCCGGGTCCTGCGGCAGGTCGTAGTTGATGACCATGTCCACGCCGGGGATGTGCAGGCCGCGCGCGGCGACGTCGGTGGCGACCAGCACCGGCAGCTTGCCGTCCTTGAATTCCTCGAGCAGGCGCAGGCGCGTGCCCTGCGAAACGTCGCCGGACAGCACGCGCGCGTTGTAGCCGTTGGCCTGCAGGCCGCGCTCGACGTCCTCGGCCTCGCGCTTGGTGTTGATGAACACCAGCGTGCGTTCGGGCTTCTTGCCGCGCAGCAGGCCGACCAGCAGCGGCATCTTCTCGTCGTTGGCGACGTGGATCATTGCCTGGCGCACCTTGTCCGCGGTGACCTGCTCGGGCTCGATCTCGATCTTCTGCGGATTGTTCATGTGCTCGTAGGCGAGTTCGAGCACGCGGTGCGACAGCGTCGCCGAGAACAGGTAGTTCTTGCGCTTGGCGGCTTCCGGCATCTTGCGGATCAGGTAGCGGATGTCGGCGATGAAGCCGAGGTCGAACATGCGATCGGCCTCGTCGAGCACCAGCACCTCGATCTGCTTGAGGTGATAGGTGCCCTGTTTCAGATAGTCGATCAGGCGGCCCGGCGTGCCGATCAGGATATCGACGCCGGCCTCGATGTTGGCGCGCTGGATCTCGTAGCCGGCGCCGCCGTAGCAGACCACCAGGCGCAGGCCGGTGTGCGCGCCGAGCGCCTCGGCATCCTTGTGGATCTGCACCGCCAGTTCGCGCGTCGGCGCGAGCATGATCGCGCGCGGCTGCTTGGCGTCGTCCCCCGGCTTGCGCGGATTCGTCAGCAGGTGATGCATCGTCGCCAGCAGGAAGGCCGCGGACTTGCCGGTGCCGGTCTGGGCCTGGCCGGCGAGATCCTCGCCGCGCAGTGCGCGCGGCAGGGTTGCGGCCTGAATCGGCGTGCAGTGCGTGTAGCCGAGCCGGTCCAGCCCCTGTAGCAGGGTCGGGTGGAGGCCGAGGTCGGCGAAGCGTGTGTCTGTCAGATGGCTGGGTCGCATGAATGGCTGTGTTCCGGGGGACCGCTGCTCTTGCAAGGAGCGGAAGGATCGGCTCAAATAGGCCTGACTTACGGCTGTGCGGCGAATTAACGACTCAACGCCGCTGTCCCGGCCCAGTCATTCCCCGATCCGAAATCATAACGTTCCGTCGGCTTTTTTGCGCGGTCCGCTATGTCCCGCGGACCCCTGCGGCGGTTCGGGCGGCCCTCGGGCCGCGATCCCACGTCACTTCGAGGTCATTCCATGAGCGAACACATCTCCGCCGTCACCGATGCCAGCTTCGAGCAGGACGTCAAGCAGGCCAGCCAGTCGCAACCCGTGCTGGTGGACTTCTGGGCCGAATGGTGCGGTCCGTGCCGGATGATCGCGCCGATCCTCGATCAGATCGCCGCGGAGAATGTCGGCAAGCTCAAGGTCGTCAAGCTCAACGTCGATGAAAACCCGCAGACCCCGGCGGCGCTGGGCATCCGCGGCATCCCGACCCTGATCCTGTTCAAGAACGGTGCACCGGCGGCGACGCAGGTCGGCGCCGTTGCGAAGGCGCAGCTCGCCGCCTTCGTCGCCCCCCATCTCAACATCGCTTAAATCCCAAAAGACATCATGAAACATCGTCGGCGCTTCCATCCCGGCAAGAACCGCGGCGGCGGCAACGCCAATCAGGGCGGTGGTGGCGGAGGTCCAGGCAACGGCTTCCCGGACGACCTCGCGCTCGAAGAAGAAATGGCCGAGGCCGAAGCGGAATCGCTGGCGCTGGCCGAGGGCGGCCCGATGCCGCGGCCGCGGATGGGCGAGATCGAAGGCGGCGAGGGCGAAGGCGAGGGTGCGCAACAGCAGTTCGTGCGCACCGAGCCGCCGAAGATCATCCGGGTGCCCGACCTGAAGCGCAAGACCGCTGCCGAGCTGCTGTCCCTCGCCGAAGAGCAGGGCTTGGAGAACATCGCCCGCGCCAAGAAGCAGGACCTGATCGTTTCGCTGCTGCGCGCGGCGGCACGGCGCGGCGATCACATCTACACCGAGGGCGTGCTGGAGATCATGTCCGACGGCTACGGCTTCCTGCGCGGCCCGGACAGCTCGTATCTCGCAGGGCCGGACGACGTCTATATCTCGCCGAGCCAGATCCGCCGTTTCGCGCTGCGCACCGGCGATACCATTGCCGGTCGCGTGCGCTCGCCCAAGGACAACGAGCGCTACTTCGCGCTGCTCAAGGTCGATACGATCAACTACGAGCCGCCGGAAGTCTCCAAGCGCAAGGTCAATTTCGAGAACCTCACGCCGCTGTTTGCCGACGAGCAGTTCAAGATGGAGCGCGGCAACGGCACGACCGAGGACATCACCGCGCGCATCATCGACCTGGTCGCGCCGTTCGGCAAAGGCCAGCGCGGCCTGATCGTGTCGCCGCCCAAGGCCGGCAAGACCATCCTGATGCAGAACGTCGCGCAGTCGATCGCGGCCAACTATCCGGACGTGTATCTGATCGTGCTGCTGATCGACGAGCGACCCGAGGAAGTCACCGACATGCAGCGCACCGTGCGCGGCGAAGTCGTGGCCTCGACCTTCGACGAACCGGCGACGCGCCACGTGCAGGTCGCCGAGATGGTGATCGAGAAGGCCAAGCGCCTGGTCGAGCACAAGCGCGACGTCGTCATCCTGCTCGACTCGATCACGCGCCTGGCGCGCGCCTACAACACGGTCGCGCCGTCGTCCGGCAAGGTGCTCACCGGTGGTGTCGATGCCAACGCGTTGCAGAAGCCCAAGCGTTTCTTCGGCGCGGCGCGCAACATCGAGGAAGGCGGTTCTCTGACGATCATCGCCACCGCGCTGATCGACACCGGCTCGAAGATGGACGAAGTCATCTACGAGGAGTTCAAGGGCACCGGCAACATGGAACTGCACCTGGAGCGCCGCATCGCCGAGAAGCGCGTGTTCCCGGCGATCAACATCAACCGCTCCGGCACGCGCAAGGAAGAGCTGATGATGGACCCGGCCGACCTCAACAAGGTCTGGATCCTGCGCAAGCTGCTGCACGACATGGATGAGATCGCTGCCGTCGAACTGCTGATCGACCGCATGAAGCAGACCAAGACCAACGCCGCGTTCTTCGATTCGATGAAGCGGAATTGATGCTCCACGCTGCTGTAAACGAAAAAGGCGCCGATGGCGCCTTTTTCGTTTCGGGACCGGTTCAGCCTTCGCGTGCGATCGCGCGCCAGCCGATGTCGCTGCGGTACTGCACGCCGTTCCAGCGGATTTTCGCCACGGCCGCATAGGCCGCCTGTTGCGCCGCGCGCACGCTGTCGCCGCGGGCGACGACGCACAGCACGCGGCCGCCGCTGGTGACGATGCGGCCGTTCCGTTCGGCGGTGCCGGCGTGGAAGACCTTGGCCACGCCCAGATCGGCGTCGAGGCCGTCGATCGCATCCCCCTTGGCGGGCGCGCCCGGATAGCCGGCCGCGGCCATCACCACGCCCAGCGCCGGCTGCGGCGACCACTGCGGCGTGACGCGGTCAAGGCGGCCATCGACCGCCGCTTCGAGCAGGTCGAGCAGGTCGGAGTCCAGGCGCATCAGGATCGGCTGTGTTTCCGGATCGCCCATGCGCACGTTGAATTCGAGCACGCGCGGCGCGCCGTTCCTGTCGATCATCAGGCCGGCGTAGAGGAAGCCGGTGAAGGGTGCGCCTTCCGCCGCCATGCCGGCGAGCGTCGGTTCGATCACCTCGCGGCAGGCGCGGGCGTGCACGTCCGCGGTCACCACCGGCGCCGGCGAGTACGCGCCCATGCCGCCGGTGTTCGGGCCGGTGTCGCCGTCGCCGATGCGCTTGTGATCCTGGCTGGTCGCCATCACCACGTACTGCGTGCCGGCGGCGACGACGATGAAGCTGGCCTCCTCGCCGTCGAGGAAATCCTCGACGACCACACGCGCACCGGCCTGACCGAGCAGCGTGCCGCCGAGCATGTCGCCCACGGCGCTCTGCGCTTCCTCGACGCTCTGCGCGACGACGACGCCCTTGCCCGCGGCCAGGCCATCGGCCTTGACGACGATCGGTGCGCCGCGCTCGGCAATGTAGGCCTGCGCCGGTGCGGTTTCGGTGAACACACGGTACTGCGCTGTCGGGATGCGATGCCGCGCGAGGAAGTCCTTGGTGAAAGCCTTGGAGGCTTCGAGCTGCGCGGCGTTGCGACGCGGTCCGAAGATGCGCAGGCCGGCGGCCTGGAAGGCATCGACCACGCCCAGCGACAGCGGCGCTTCCGGACCGACGACCGTGAAATCGATGCGCTCGCGCTGCGCCAGGGCCACCAGTCCGGCGATGTCCTCGGCGGCGACGGCGGCATTGCGGCAGCGTGCCTCGCGCGCGGTGCCGGCATTGCCCGGCGCGACCAGCACCTCGGCCACGCGCGGCGACTGCGCCAGCTTCCACGCCAGCGCGTGCTCGCGACCGCCGGAGCCGATCACCAGAACCTTCATTGCCTGCGCCATGACATCGCCCGAACCGGAAAGGGCCGGTATTTTACGGACAAACAAAGACCCCGCAGCCTGTCCTGCCTGCGGGGTCTTGGGCCAGCAAGCTGCGGCTAGCGCAGGTAGATGTTGTTGCCCTCGACGCGCACCCTGGCGCCGACCGACAGGCCGCCGAGATCGGTCACGTTGATCACGCGCGAGCTGCCATCCTCCATCGTCACCGCGACGTCGTAGGTCTTGTACGAGCGGACTTCCTTCTCGATCTGGTGACCGGCGATGGCGCCCAGGATCGCGCCGGCCGCCGTGGCCGCGTCCTTGCCCTTGCCCTTGCCGAACTGATGGCCGGCGACACCACCGGCGACCGCACCGGCGACCGCGCCCGCACCGCTGCCTTCGCCCTTCTGTTCGACCTCCGTGATCGACGACACCGTGCCGCAGCTGGCGCAGATCGCCGGCTGTACGGGCACCGGCGCCGGCCGTGCCGCCGCCGGCTTGGCGGTGGGCCGTGCGGTCGGACGCGGCGTCGCAGTCGGCTCCGGCGTGGGCTCCGGCGTCGGCACCGCCGTCGGCGTGGGGGTGGGCGTCGGTGTCGGCGCCGGCAGCGGATTGTCCGGAGAACAGGCGGCGAGCGTCAGCGCCAGAACACCGATGGTAACGATGGGCAGGAACGACAGGTGTTTCACGACAACCCCCTTGGTGGACCAGATGCGGCGCAGCCTAAATCCCGCCGCTGAGTGCCGGCTGAATGTGGCGCACCCGGGTGCTTCAGGCCGACAGAGCGGAGAGTTTGGCACTGGTCAGCGAAAGACGGTAGATCAACGTCTCGGTGAAGACCTTGTAGAAGCGCAGCTGGCAGTCGCGCGACACCTGGTCCATGAGCGCGGCGTTGACCTTCAGCGCGAGCACGGGCGTGGCGGCGACGACGGTGGCGGTGCGGCGCGCGGCGGTCAGAAAGCCGACTTCGCCGACGCAGTCGCCCTTGTCGAGCCGGCCGATCGGCTTGCCGCCCTTGAGCACGTCGGCGCTGCCGCGCGCGAGCAGATACAGCGCGTTGTCGATCTCGCCCTCCTCGATCAGCGTCTGTCCGGGGGCGTAGGTCATCATCGTGCTGGCGTTGAGGATCTCGTCGATCTGGTCGTCGCTGAAGGCGTTGAAGAAGTGCAGGCGGCGCAGCGAGTCGCGCGACTCGCGGCGGCTGACCTGCTGGCCGACGCTGTGCAGCTGGTCGAACAGGCGTGACAGGATCGACGCCAGTTCCGCCCCGGTCTGGAAGCGCTGCGCCGGATCCTTGAGCAGCAGCCGCGCAACGGTGTCCGACAGCGCCTCCGGCACGTCCGGGCGCAGGTCGTGGACGTCCGGCGCCGGCTGGTTGCGGATCGCGCGGAACAGTTCGGGGATCTGTGCATGCGTGAACGGCGGCGTGCCGGTCAGCAGCTGGAACAGCACCGCGCCGAGCGAGTACAGATCGCTGGGCGGGCCCATCGGCGCGCGCGCGATCTGTTCCGGCGACATGTACGGCGGGGAGCCGATGACCGAGCGCGGGCTGTCGTCCTGCTCGGCGCTGCGGATCTCGGCGATCGAGAAGTCCATCAGCTTGGGCGTGCCGTCGCGGGTCAACATGATGTTGCTCGGCTTGATGTCGCGATGCAGGACGCCCTTGCCGTGCGCGTAGTCCAGCGCCTTGGCGCATTTGTAGCCGATATCGACCACCTGTTCGAGCGGCATGCGCGCCGTGTTCGGCCGGCACATCGGCAGCAGGGTTTCGCCGTCGATGAACTCCATCACGATATAGCTGAGGTCGCCTTCGACGCCGGCGTCGTAGAGCGCGACGATGTTCGGATGCTGCAGCATGCCGGCGGCGTGCGCCTCGGCGAAGAACGCGCGCGTGTGCGCCTCGTCGCTGCGCAGCGCGGCATCCTGCAGCGCGACCTTGAGCGCCACGTCGCGCTGCACGAACGGATCGAAGCCCTTGTAAACGACGCCGCAGCCGCCGCGGCCGACCTCGCCGCGCACCTCGTACTTGCCGATGCGTTCGGGCGGCTGGTCGGGGAAGCGGCTCGGCCGGCCGGATTCGGTGACGGCGGTGGTGTCGGTCATGCGGTGCGCGCAGGGATCAGGCGGGCAGCATAGTGCCGCGCCCCGGTCGTGTCAGCCGCCTGCTGCGGCCGGTGCGACGCGCCTGCGGTGGAAGTCGAGAATGGCGCGCAGCGTGCGGTCGGGCGCCTCGACTTGCGGGTAGTGGCCGATGCCGGGCAGCAGCACGACGTCGGGATGGGGGACCAGTTCGCGGTAACGATCGGCCATGTGCTGGCCGGAAACCGGGTCCGCGGGGCCGTTGATCAGGCGCAGCGGCATGCGCGCGTGGACCAGTGCGCCGACCCATCGCTCGCGCTGACGGCGGCGTTCGTCGATATAGCGCAGCAGGCGCGGCAGCGCGCGGCGGCCGTCGTTCTGCGAGACGATCTGCCAGAAATCGTGCAGCTCGATCGGCGAAGGCCGTGTCTCCGGGCCGAACACCTTGGCGAACGACCGGCCGAAGCTGCGCTCGTTCATCAGCCGCGCGGCGAGCGGTCCGAGCGGGCTCTTGAGCAGCTTCTGCGTCCCGGTGGCACGGTGCGCCTCGGGGAACAGGCCGCCGTTGAGCAGCACCGCCGAGCCGATGCGCAGTCCGCTGCCGCCGCGTTCCAGATCGCGCGCCAGCAGCTCCTGGGCGACGCTGTCGCCGTAATCGTGGGCCAGCAGGTGCACGGTGGTGACGCCGAAACGGTTCAACAAGGCCTCGCACAGATCCGCCTGCTCGATCAGCGAGTAGCGGTGGCCGGGCGGACGTTCGGAGAAACCGAAACCGAGCAGGTCCGGTGCCAACACGTGCTGGAACTCCGCGCACAGACCGGGCCAGATCGGCTCCCAGTCCCAGGACGAGGTCGGAAAGCCGTGGATCAGCAACAGCGCCGCGGCACCGGCGCCGTGCCGGTGATGGAAGATCGAATGCCCCTTGAAATCGAAGCGCTCGCCGGTGTCGCGCCAGCGGCTCAGGCTCATGCGACGCGCCGGCCGTCGAGGAAGGCCGCGGCTTCGGCGACGGCGGCATCGGCTTCCGGCAGCTTGCCGGCGAACAACGGCCAGACGTGCCACAGGCCCGGCCACACACGCAGCTCGACCGGCACCCGGGCCTCGCGCATCGCTTGCGCGAGGCGGCGCGCGTCGTCGAGCAGGATCTCGGTGTCGGTGGCCTGGATCAGCGTCGGCGGCAGGCCACGCAGGTCGGCGAACAGCGGCGACACGAGCGGCGCCCGCGCATCGGCGCCGGCGAGGTAGTCCTGCGCCGCGCGGCGGATGCTGGCGGTGATCAGCATGTCGTCGCGCGGCTTGTCCGCCGCCGACGGGCCGCTGACCGTCATGTCCGTCCACGGCGACAGCAGCACCAGCCGGGCCGGCAGCGGCAGGCCGGCGTCACGCAGGCGCAGCGCCAGCGCGAGGCTCAGGTTGCCGCCGGCGGAGTCGCCGGCGACCACCAGCTCCGCGGCCGTGACGCCCTGCTGCAGCAGGGCCTGGTAGGCGGCCAGGGCATCGTCGAGCGCCGCCGGGTAGGGATGTTCCGGCGCGAGCCGGTAGTCGATGGCATAGACCTGTGCCTGCCAGGCGCGTGCCAGATGCGCGGTGAACTCGCGATAGACCTCGGTCGAGCCGACGGCATAGGCGCCGCCGTGCAGATAGAGCACCGTGCGTCGGCATGCCACGCGCGTATTGCGTGCCCGCAGGGCCGGCGCACCGCCGAGCGTCGTCGCCTCGATCTGTGTCCCGGACGGCAACGGCAGGCGTGACAGCTTCGTCAGCCGTTCGAGCTGGCGGCGCCGGACGGCGACCGGCGCCGTGCCGCTGACGGTGGGGGCGATCAGCCAGCGGACGATCAGGCGCAGGACGTGCGAGCGCAGCGAAAGGGTCTTGTTCATGCGCGAAGCATAACCAAGCCGTCGCACGCGGATCGTAGAATCACCGCATGACTCTGCCGCGCCCGTGCATGTCCGTAGGCTTCGCGCTGCTGCTCGCGCTGGGGCTGGGTGCCTGTGGCGGCGGCAGCCGGTCGGCGGCCGTGGCCACGCCCGCGCCGACCGCGACTCCCGATCCGACGCCGCCGGCGAGCGCCTGCGTGCCGGGCGGCCCGGCGGTCGAGTATGCGGGCCACGCCGGACCGGACCAGGCGCGGACCTACCGCATGCTGCCGTTCACGGTGGCCTCCGGCACCGGCCGCGTGGAACTGGCTTACGGCTGGTCCGAGAGCGGCACGCTGCCGGGCACGCCGCTGACCGCGACGACCTTCGACCTGGGCCTTTGGGATGCGCACGGCTACCGCGCGCGCGACGGCTTCCGCGGCTGGTCCGGCTCGCGCCAGGGCCGCATCGATCTGGACCAGCCGCCGGTGTTCGTCGAGGCCGGCGCGGCCGAGCGCGGCTATCTGCCGGGACCGATCTTGCCCGGCACGTGGTTCGCCGAGCTGGGTATCGCGGCGGTCGGGCCGGATGGCGCCGACTGGACCGTGCGCATCGCATGCAAGGCCGGCGGCGGCCTGACGCCGGCCGACGACCCGGTGGACGCCGCGCACGTCGCGCGGCCCGAACCCGGCTGGTATCACGGCGACTTCCACATGCACGCCTTCCACTCGAATCCGCATGCGCCGGACTGGGACGATTTCATCGCGCAGGCGCGTGCCGCGCAGCTCGATTTCCTGATGGTCACCGAGTACGTGACCGGCCAGCACTGGCGCACGCTGGGCGCGGTGCAGCGCGCCAACCCCGACCTGCTGATCTGGCCGGGGCGCGAGATCATCACCTACTTCGGTCATGCGACGACGCACGGCGAGACGCCCTCGACCTTCGAGTACCGGCACGGCTTCGAGGACGTGAGCCTGGGCGGCATCCAGCGCGACGCCAAGGCCGACGGTGCGCTGTTCCAGGTCAATCACCCGACCAGCTTCCCCGGTCCGCTGTTCGCCAATTTCTGCCGCGGCTGCGAGTTCACGCTCGGCGATGCGATCGACTGGAACCAGGTCGATACGATCGAGATCCTCAACGGCCCGGTCATCGCCACCGCCGGCGATATCGGCCTGCCCCTGCCGGCGGGGCAGATCGAAAACCCGTTCATGACCACGGCGATCCAGCTCTGGGAGGACCATCTGCGCCAGGGCCATCGCATCACCGGCGTGTCCGGCTCGGATTCCAAGGGCGTCGAACCGGACGCGGCCGAGCGCCGGCGCCGCGGCTATGGTTCGTCGGTCACGGCGGTGTACGCAGAGACGCTGTCGCGCACGGCGCTCAGCGCGGCGATCAGGGCCGGGCATGCCTACGTGCGCACGCGCGGTGTCGAGGGCAGCCCGGCGCTCGAGTTCTCCGCGACCACCGCCGACGGTCGTCGCGCGATCTTCGGCGACACGCTCGAAGTCGGCGATGGCGAAACGGTGACGCTGGACATCGTCGTCACCGGCGGTCAGTCCCAGCTGCTCGAAGTGCTGCGCGATGGCGTCCTGTTCATGGCGGTGCCGATCGTTTCGGATCCGTTCGTCATCCGCCTGCCGGCCTTCCGTGTGCCGCTCGGCGAGGGGCCGCTGGGCACGATGTGGCGGATCCAGACGCGCGACGCGACGTCGCGCACTACACTGGGCAATCCGATCTTCCTCAAGGCGCCGTGACGGGCGGAAGCTTCCGATGCGTACAGACATGACGAAGTCTCACACGATGATCCGGATGACGGCCTGGGTCCTGCCGCTGGCTCTGCTGAGCGGCTGCGCGGCCTACGATCCGGGCGCCGCCGGACCGGCGCCGGCCAGCCCGCCACCGTCCGTGGCGACACTCGGCGACGCGCAGATCGACGCTGCCCTGCGTGATTCCCTGCAGCAGGGGGTCGAGGCCGCGCTCGCCGTCCTCGGCCGGCCCAATGGCTTCTGGAGCAACGCGGCCGTGCGCATTCCGCTGCCGGCCGGTCTGGCGAAGGCGGAGAGCACCCTGCGCCGGGCCGGACTCAACCAGGCGCTCGACGCCTTCCACCTGGCGCTCAACAGTGCCGCCGAGCAGGCCGCGCCGCAGGCCGCACGGTATTTCTCCGAAGCGATCCGGCAGATGACGATCGAAGATGTGCGCGGCGTGCTCCAGGGCGGGGACGACGCGGCGACGCAGTACCTGCGGCGCACTTCGGGGCCCGCGCTGGAGGCGCAGCTGCGGCTGAAAGTGGCGGCGGCGACGCAGCAGGCCGGTGCGACACAGAAGTACAAGGCACTGATGGCCGACTACGGGCCGATCCTGCGGGCGGCCGGCGTCGAAGGCACCGACCTCGATGCGTTCGTCACCGCGAAGACTCTCGATGGCATCTTCTACATGATCGCCGCGGAAGAGGCGCGCATCCGCCGCGATCCGCGTGCGCGGGCGACCGAGCTGATGCGCGAAGTCTTCGCCCGCCTCGACTGAGTGCCGGTTGCGGCATCTCCGGGGTGTGCTGGGCGGTTTCCACTATTAACAATTCACTAACAAATCGCCAGAATGCTGCCGGCACGGGCGAGCTGCGCCCGCCGTGACGACCATCATTCGGGGGAAATCATGTACAAGATCACGATGGCGCTGCCGGCGCTGGCAGCTGCCTTGTCCGCTGCGTCACCGGCCCGCGCCGACGCGCCGGCGCAGCTGCCGGCGGTCCAGGTCACCGCCACGCGCATCGCCACGCCGCTGCTGGAGACGCCGGCCTCGGTCAGCGTCATCAGCGGTGACGAGCTGCGTGCGCGCGGCGCCGCCGACCTGCGCACCGCGCTCGCCGGCGTCGCCGGCGTCGAGATCTCGCCCGGCGGCGATTCCGGTCCGGCCGGATCGGTGCCGGCGTTCTGGGGGCTGCGCGAGTTCGATGCCTTCCTGCTGGTCGTGGACGACGTGCCCTGGGGCGGTGCCTTCAACCCGGCGCTGACCACGCTGGACCTGCACAACGTCGAACGCATCGAGGTCATGCGCGGTGCCGCCCCAGTGATGTACGGCGCGACCTCCTTCGTCGGCGTGATCCACGTCATCCATTATCCGGCCGGGCAGTCTGCGCAGCGCGCCACGGTGTCCGCCGGCGGTGTCGCCGGCAACGCCGGCAATGCGGCGGCCGCCGCGGCGCTGGCGCTGCCGGCGCTCGGCGACTGGCAGCAGTCGCTGTCCGCGGACATCGAGCGCCAGCGTTATGCCGACGAGCAGGCCAAGCTGGCTCGTGGACACGTCGCCTATCGCCTGGGCAGCGACCTCTGGGGCGGCCACACGCGCTTCGATGTGGACATCAAGCTGCTGCGCCAGGCGCCGCAGAGCCCGTATCCGCGCGTCAGCACCGGCCTGGACCCGACGGTCGATACCGACGCCAACTTCAATCCATCCGACGCCAGGCTCGACGAGAACCGCTTCCACCTCGCCGGCCAGCATGTGCGTCCGACGGCGCTCGGCGAGTGGGGGACGACGCTGGCGCTGACGCATACGAGCAACGACATCATCCGCGGCTTCGTCGCCGAGGCTTGCGAAGGCGGCACCCGTCCGTCCGACAGCGGCGACAACGCCTGCGGCTTCATCCAGGACCGCAAGGTCAGCGACCTGTACTTCGACACGCACCTGATTTCGACGCTGTCACCGGGCCTGCGCCTGGTGTGGGGCGCCGACGCGCTGCTCGGAAGCGGCGAGCAGGCATCGGACATCTTCACCTACTCGGTCGATCCGAAGAAGGGCGGCAACGCGCCCGGCAGCGGCAGCCGGCCGGTGGTGTCGAGCAACGAGCTGGAGGACGAGCGCACGTTCCTGGGCGTGTACGGACAGGTCGAATGGCAGCCGGTCGAGCGCGTCGATCTGTTCGCCGGCCTGCGCCTGAACCGCACGCAGGAGAAGCGCGACGGCGAAGCCGAGGACGACAACGGCAACGACGTCCCGGCCCGCGACACGCGCGACGAGACGCGCCTGTCCGGCACGCTGGGCATCAGCTGGCGCGCGTGGCAGCGTGATGGTGACACCGTGACGCTGTTCGCCGACTACCGCGACACCTTCAAGCCCGCGGCGATCGACTTCGGCCCCGAGGCCGAAGCGGAGATCCTCAAGCCGGAAACCGCGCGCAGCTACGAAGCGGGCGTGAAGACGCGCTGGCTCGACAACCGCCTGCAGTTCGATGTCAGCGGCTTCTACATGAACATGCAGAACCTGGTCGTGCCGCAGGAGGTCAACGGCACGCCGGGTCTGACCAATGCCGGCACGCTGTTCTTCAAGGGCGCCGAGGCAGAACTGAGCTACCGCGTCCTCGACGCACTGCGCATCTTCGGCGCCTACGCGCGCCACGACCTGCGCTTCGGCGACTACGAACGCCTGTTCGGCAGCACGCTCACGCAGCTGCGCGGCAACTACCAGGAGCTGGCGCCGCGCAACACCGGATCGGCCGGTCTGGTGTACGCGCCGGCCCATGGCCTGCAGGCCGCGGCCAGCTATGCCTACACCGGGCACCGCTATCTGAACAAGCGCAACACGTCGAAGGCTGATGCGTTCGACGTGATCGACGCCATGCTCGGCTACCGCTTCCACGGCTGGGACCTGAAGCTGGTCGGCAGCAACCTGACCGACGCGCGCGATCCGGTGTCCGAGAGCGAACTTGGCGATGGCCAGTACTACCGGATGCCGGCGCGCACGCTGGAGCTGATGGTCGGCATCGACCTGTAGCGCGCCACGGCAGGCGGACCGGATCGGGCGCTCGCTTCATAATGAGCGCCCGATCCGCATCGTCCGTCCATGTCCGCCGTCCGTTACCACGTCCGCCCGGCCGCGCCGCGCGAGCATCTGTTCGAAGTCCGCTGCAGCATCGACCGTCCCGATCCCGCCGGGCAGACGTTCCGCCTGCCGTCGTGGATCCGCGGCAGCTATCTGGTGCGCGATTTCGCCAAGCATGTCGTCGATGTGTCGGCCGAGTGCTATGGGCGGGCGCTGGCGGTCGAGCGCCTCGACAAGCGCTCGCTGCGCGTCGCGCCCTGTGCCGGTGCGCTGACGCTGCGTTATCGCGTGCACGCCTTCGACGCGTCGGTGCGCAAGGCGTACCTGGACCTGCAGCGCGGCTTCTTCAACGGCAGTTCGCTGTTCTACTGCCCGCAGGGCATGGAACGGGGCGGCTTCGAGGTGGTGCTGCAACGGCCGGACGACCCGCTGTGCGCCGACTGGCGCGTCGCCACGACGCTGGCGGCGATCGATGTCGATGCCGCCGGTTTCGGCCGTTATCACGCCGACGACTACGAGTCGCTGATCGACCATCCGGTCGAGATGGGCCGCTTCGAACGCCTCGACTTCGACGTGGACGGCATCCCGCACGCGCTGGTGCTGTCCGGGCGCTGCGAGCCGGACCGCGCGCGGCTCGTCGCCGACCTGCGCCGCATCTGCCACGTCGAACGCGAACTGTTCGGCCAGCAGCCGGGGCGCGGACCGGGCTTCGAGCAGTACCTGTTCCTGGCCAACGTCGTTGGCAGCGGCTACGGCGGCCTCGAACACCGCAGTTCGACCGCGCTGATCTGCAGCCGCAAGGACCTGCCGCGTCCGGGTGACACCGGCCTGAGCAAGGAGTACCGCGGCTTTCTCGGCCTGTGCAGCCACGAGTACTTCCACCTGTGGAACGTCAAGCGCATCACCGCGCAGCGCTTCGCCGAGTCGGATCTCGGCGCGGAGGCGTACACGCGCGATCTCTGGCATTACGAGGGGGTGACCTCGTACTACGACGACCTGTTCCTGCTGCGCGCGGGCCTCATCGATGCGGCGACCTATCTGGATCTGGTCGCCGAGAACGCGACGCGCATCGAGCGCGCGCCCGGCGCGTTGGTGCAGACGCTCGCTGACGCCAGCTTCGAGGCCTGGACCAAGTACTACCAGCCGGACGAGAACAGCCCGAACGCGACGGTCAGCTACTACGTCAAGGGTGCGCTCGCCGCGCTGTGCCTGGACCTGAGGCTGCGCGTGGGTTCGACGAAGACGCTCGACGACGTCATGCGTGCCGCCTGGCAACGCTGGGGCGCGCCGGGCGTGCCGGTGCCGGAGGGCGGGCTGGAAGCGCTGGCGCAGGAGGTCTCGGGCCTGGATCTGCGTGCGTTCTTCGATCGCGCGCTGCGCTCGACCGAGCCGCTGCCGCTGGCCGAACTGCTGACCGATTTCGGCGTGCACGTGGCGCGTCGTGCGCCACATGGCGACAAGGATGACGGTGGGCGTTCGAACAAGACCCCGCTGCCGGTGTGGACGGGCCTGCAACTGCGCGCCGGCGACACGCGCATCGCCAGCGTGCTCAGCGCCAGTCCGGCGGCGCGGGCGGGCGTGCAGGCCGGTGACCAGCTGGTCGCGCTCGACGGCTGGCGCGTGACCGGCGCCGGCTGGAGCGAGGCGCTGATGCGGCTGCAACCCGGACGCAGTGTCGCCCTGCACGTGTTCCGCGACGATGCGCTGCTGCAGTTCGACCTCACCCCGGCGCCGGCGCGCGCCGACACCTGGGTGCTGACGCTCGCCGATGCGACGGGCGCGGTGCTCGAACGCCGCAAGGACTGGCTGGGGGCCTGATGATCGACACGATCCTGCAGACGCTGCTCGCCTATCTCATCGGCACGGTGATGGGCGGACAGGTGATCGGCGCACTGCGCGGCGGCATCGACCTGCGCAAGCTCGGCAGCGGCAACCTGGGCGCGACCAACGCGCTGCGCACGCAGGGGGCGAAGTTCGCGCTCGCGGTGCTGGCGATCGACGTGCTCAAGGGCGTGCTGGCCAGCGCGCTGGTCCCGCAGCTGCCGGTGATCGGCCAGCCGCTGCTGGCGCGCGGCGAGCAGGCCTATGTCTGCGGCGTCGCCGTCGCACTGGGGCACTGCTACCCGGTGACTGCGGGTTTTCGTGGCGGCAAGGGCGTGGCGACGCTCGCCGGCGTGTTCGGCACGCTGCTGACCGCATCGCTGCCATGGCTGCTCGGCAGCTTCGTGCTCGTCGTCGTGCTCAGCGGTTACGTCAGCCTGGCGACGATCGTCGCGACCCTGGTCGCGATTCTCTACGTGACCTGCTTCAGCGCGGCGGGCATCTTCTCCGCCGCCGGCGCATTCACGCTGGCGATGGCGGCGCTGGTGATCTGGAAGCACCGCGACAACGTCCGGCGGCTGTTTGCCGGAACCGAACACCGCTTCGACAGGGCGATGGTGTGGCGACGATGGCTCACGCACTGAGCGAGACGGAACTGCTGGCGCTGGTCGATCGACTGGCCGACGGCCAGTGGCATTCCGGCGAGGATCTGGCGCAGGCCGCCGGCATCAGCCGCGCGGCGCTGGCCAAGCGCATCGCGCGGCTGGCCGACTGGCAGCTGTCGGTCGAGGCACGCACGGGGCTGGGTTACCGGCTGCCGAACGCGATCGAGCGTCTCGACGCGCAACGCCTGCAGGCGGCGCTGCCCGAGCTGCGCATCTCCGTGCTGACCGTCACCGATTCGACCAGCACGCAGGCGATGGCCGCGCCGGCGGACGCCGACCCGCAAGTCTTCCTCGCCGAACTGCAGACCGCCGGCCGCGGCCGGCGCGGACGCAGTTGGGTGTCGCCGTTCGGCGCGCAGCTGGCGCTGTCGCTGGCTTGGTCCTTCGACGCGATTCCGCCGCAACTGGGCGCGCTGCCGCTGGCGGTGGGCGTGTGCTGCGCGCAGGTGCTGCGCGCGCAGGGTCTCGCCGCGGTGGGCCTGAAGTGGCCCAACGACATCCAGGTCGCCGGCCGCAAGCTCGGCGGCATCCTGCTCGAACACCGGGGCGAGGCGGGCGGGCGCTGTCGCATCGTCGCCGGCATCGGTCTCAACCTGTGCGTGCCGGCGCTGCCGGACGATCAGGTGCAGCAGCCCTGGATCAATCTCGACGAGGCGCTACGCGCGGCCGGCCGGTCGCCGTTGAGCCGCAACGCGCTGGCGATCGAACTGCTGCGCGCGTTGCATGAGCTGTTTTCACGCTACGGAACGGGCGGCTTCGCGCCCTGGGCCGCGGCCTGGGCGGTGTTCGACGTCACGCGCGACCGCGTCGTGCGCGTGCTGCAGGGCGAGCATGGCTTCGAGGGGCGCGCCTGCGGCGTCGATGCCGACGGCGCGCTGATCGTCGAGGCCGCCGGGCAGCGGCACCGGCTGCATTCCGGCGAGGTCAGCGTGCGAATCTGAGGGCGCCCATGAACCTGCTGCTCGACATCGGCAATTCGCGCCTGAAGTGGGCGCTGGCCAGCGGCGACGGACTGCTGCACACGGGTGCCGCGCTGCATCACGGCGATCCGGCGGCGACGGTGGTCGAGTTGCCGCCGGACGTGCCGGATGGCATCTGGGTCGCCCACGTCACCGGCGCGGCGCACGAGGCGGCGCTGGCCCAGGCGTTGCGGCAGCGCTACGGCCTCGACCCTCAGTTCGCGCGCAGCACGGCGCAGTGGCGCGGACTGCGCAGTGCCTACGACGAGCCGCAGCGCCTGGGCGTGGACCGCTGGCTGGTGATGATCGCCGCCTGGGCCGAGCAGCCGTCGGCGTTCTGCGTGGTCGATGCCGGCACGGCGTTGACGATTGATGGCGTCGATGGGCGCGGCCAGCACCTGGGTGGCGTGATCTGTGCCGGCCTGCACACCCAGCAGCGCGCGACGCTGGGGCACACGCGTTTCGAGACGCGCGCCAGCCCGGCGCATTACCAGGCCCGGTTCGGGCGCAACACCGAGGCCTGCGTGCGTGAGGGCGCGTTTCTGGCCTGTCTCGGGGCGATCGAGCGCGGAGCGGTGGCGGCGGGGGCGCCCGCGCGACGGCTGATCACCGGCGGCGACGCCGGCCTGCTGTGCCCGCACTTGCCGACGGACTGGGAACACCGCCCGCACCTGGTGCTGGAGGGCTTGCTGGCCTACGCCCGGGGCGCCTGAGCCGGTCTGCTGCAGCGCACTTCGTCGGCTGTCCGGCACCGCCGAACGGCCGGGCCGCGGAATCGGCGCGCAAGCCTGCAAAGCTGCGGTCCAGCTGGCAGCGGGTAGGGGCACATGAAGGCGCACACAGATTTCCGCAACGGAAGGCGGGCCCAACGCGGCGCTGCCGCGGTTTTCGCCGCCATCGCCCTGCTCGCCGCGATCACCGCGGTGATGTTCGCCATCGAGATCGGCCGCATGTACTGGGCGCAGACGGCGCTGCAGAAGCAGGCCAACCTCGCTGCGCTCGACGCCGCGCGCGTCGTCGGCGGCTGCGCGGTGGAGTCGATCGAGGGGACGCCGACGCAGGCCGACATCGAGGCGCTGGTCCAGCAGACCCTGCTCAGCAACGGCGTCGCCTCCGACGCGCTGGCGGCGACCCAGGTCGATCTTGGCACCACCATCGTCAATTCCGCCGACGAGACGCATCCCGGTCCGTACCGCAGTCTGGAATCGACGCTGGCCGCGAACGCCGAAGCGGTGCGCGTGACCCTGCGACAGCCGTTTCCGCAACCGTTCCTGCCGATCCTGCCTTCGCAGCAGGGCCGCTTTCTCACCGCCTCGGCGACGGCCGAGCAGGCGGCCGTCGGCAGCTTTTTCGTCGGCAGCGGGTTGCTCGCGCTCGACGGCGGCATCGCCAACGCCCTGTTGTCCGGCCTGCTGGGCAGCAGCGTCAGCCTGACCGCGGCCGATTACAACGGACTCGCGGGCGTCCGCATTCCGCTCGGGGTGCTCGCCACGGCGATCGGCCTGGATGCGCACGATCTGTCGGACCCGCTGGCCCTGAGCACCCAGAACCCGCTGCTCGGCAGCCTGCTCCAGGGGCTCGCCGACGCCCTGACCGGTACCGCCAATGGCACGGTGGTCTCGCTGCTGCACAGCCTCGCCACGGCGGCGCAGTCGGGAAGCAACAACCCCGTTCCGCTGGGCCTGCTGTTCCCGACCGTGGACGAACACGGCGCCGACGTGGCGTCGATCAACCTGCTCGATCTGCTGATCGCCGCAGGCGCCGCGGCCAACGCCGATGCGTCCGGCGCGACGACGCCGATCGCACTGCCGGTTGCGGTCTCGATCCCGGGCGTGACGACGCTCCAGGTCTTCCTGCGCGTGCTGGAGCCTGCGCAGTTCAGCGGCATGGGGCGTCCCGGCGAAGCGGAGGCACGCACTGCGCAGATCCGCCTGATGCTGCGTATGCAGGTGGACGCCCTGAGCACGGTCACCAACGCGCTGACGCTGCTGCTCGGTGGCGGACTGATCGGCTCGGTGTCCGTCACACCCCTCAATCTCGGCCTGGACCTGGATGTCGCCCAGGCCGCGGCCTATCTCGACCGCATCCGCTGTCCGCGCAGCGCCAGTCCGGATCTGGTGACCGAGCTGAGCGCGCGCGCCGCGGTGGCCGATCTCAAGCTCGGCACGTTTTCCGGCAACCCGCTCAGCGCGCCGGCCCTGAGCAATGGCGCCGCGCAGCTGCTGGGTGTCACGGTGAATCTGCTCGGCGGCCTGCTGGCGCAGATCAAGGTCAACCTGTTCCTGGCGGGGCCGGCGCAGACCACGGTCGGCAGTGCCGCGAAGCAGCCGCTGCCGCGCGATGTCAGCAGCTTCCAGTGGATCGAGCACGAGCCGACCCCCTACTGGCAGGCCGACGGCGTGCCGCCGGCCGCGTCCGTGGCCGACAATCCGCAGACCGTCGGTTCGACCGGCCTGATTGGCGGCACGGTGTCGTCGCTGTTCAACAGCCTGTCGATCACCGCCACCGATCCCGATCATCCGGATGCGGGCAGCAGCATCTGCCTGCTCAAGGTCCTCGGCATCTGCACGCTGTCGATCCCGGTCGGCAACATCCTCGACGCAGTGCTCAATCCCGTCGTGGCGCTGCTGGGCACGATCCTGTCGCCGACCGGTGCGCTGGTCGATTCGCTGCTCGATCCCCTGCTCAAGCTGCTCGGCGTCGAGATCGGCAGCGCGACGGTGACGATGAACACGGTGGCGATCGACAGCGTGCGCATCATTTCGATGGATCTGCCGCCGACGCCCTGAGGCGCACCCGCGCTCACCTACACTATGCGGCCTGCAAGCGAGCCGCAACGTGACGATTGCCCTGCCCGAACTGCCCGTGCTGGCGGCGCTGGACGCGCTGCGCGGCGCGCTCGCGGGCGGCAGCGCGGTCCTGTCGGCGCCGCCGGGTTCGGGCAAGACCACGCTCGTGCCGCTGGCGCTGCTGGACGAAGCGTGGCTGGCAGGGCGCAGGATCGTGATGCTGGAACCGCGGCGCGTCGCCGCGCGCGCCGCCGCGCGGCGCATGGCCAGCCTGCTCGGTGAGACGGTCGGCCAGACCGTCGGCTACCAGGTGCGTTTCGAGCGTCGCATCGGGCCGGCCACGCGCATCGAGGTCGTCACTGAGGGGCTGCTCGCGCGACGCCTGCAAGCCGATCCCGAACTGCCCGATGCCGGCCTGCTGATCTTCGACGAGTTCCACGAGCGCTCGCTCGACGCCGACCTGGCGCTGGCGCTGGCGCTGGACGCACGCGAGACCCTGCGCCCGGACCTGCGCGTGCTGGTGATGTCGGCGACGCTCGACACGCAGCGTGTCGCCCGGCTGCTGGGCGGGGCGCCGGTGGTCGAAAGCGGTGGCCAGCTGTTCCCGGTCGAGATCCGTCATCGGCCGGCACCGGCCGATGCCGAGCATGGTGTCGCCGTCGCGCAGGCGGTCGTCAGCGCGCTGCGTGAAACCGAGGGCGACGTGCTGGCCTTCCTGCCCGGTGCGCGCGAGATCCGCGTCGCGCAGCGCAGCCTGCAGGACCGCCTGACCGACGCCGTCGGCGTGTTTCCGCTGTATGGCGAACTCCCGGCGCAGGAACAGGATGCCGCGCTGCTGCCCGATCCGCGCGGGCGGCGCAAGGTGATCCTGTCCACCAACCTGGCGCAGACCAGCCTGACCGTCGAGGGTGTGCGCACCGTGGTCGATGGCGGCCTGGTGCGCGTCGCCCGCTTCGATCTGGGCGCCGGCGCCGACCGGCTGGAGACGCAGCGCGTGTCGCGCGCGTCCGCCGACCAGCGCGCCGGCCGTGCCGGGCGCCTGGGTCCGGGGGTGTGCTACCGGCTGTGGACGGCCGATCAGCACGGCGCGCTGCCCGCCCACGACACGCCCGAAATCCTGGCCGTGGACCTGACCCGCTTCGCGCTGGAGCTCGCCGCCTGGGGTGTGGACGACCCGCAGCGTCTGCGCCTGCTGGATTCGCCGCCGCCGGTCGCATGGCGCCATGCGTGCGAACTGCTGTCCGAGCTGGAAGCGATCGACGCGCGCGGGCGCATCACCGCACACGGCCGCGCGCTGGCGCGTCTGCCCACGAGCCCGCGACGGGCGCACATGCTGCTGCGCGCGCAGGAACGGGGGCTGGGCAGTCTCGCGGCCTGGGTCGCGGCAGTGCTCGACGAGCGCGACGGCGGCAGCCTCGATCTCGCCGACAAGGTCGAGTGCTACCTGAGCCGGGGTGCCGAGCCGGCCGCGCAGCGGCGCGTCGCCGAGGCCGCGCGACAGTTCCAGCGCCTGCTCGGGGTGGACGCGGATGCACGGACCACGCTCGTCGCCGATGCCGGCGAGGTCGCCCGCATCGTCGCCTGGGCCTATCCGGAACGCATCGCGCGCCGCCGCCCCGGTCATCGCGGTGTGCGCGAAGTCGCGTATCAATGTGTCGATGGCGGCGAGGCGCGGCTGCCGGAGACCGATCCGCTGGCGCAGCGGGAATGGCTGGCGATCGCGCACTGGGAGCCGGGGTCGCACCGGCGGATCCGCCTGGCCGCGCCGCTCGACGAGGCGAGCGTGCGCGCCGATCACGCGCAAGGGTTGCGGCGCGAGGTGAGCGTGACCTGGGATGCGCAGTCCGAGGCCGTCGTCGCCGAGCGGCAGTTGCGCCTGGGTGCGCTGGTGCTGGAACGCCAGCCGCTGCGGCCGGGTGATGGCGTCGATACGGCGCCGGCGATGCTCGAAGGCATCCGCAAGCTGGGCCTGGACGTGCTGCCCTGGACCGAGGCGGCGCGCGAATGGCAGGCGCGGGTGCTGTCGCTGCGCGCGTGGCGGCCGGACGAGGACTGGCCGGACGTCGGCGATGCGGCCCTGATGGAGACACTGGACGACTGGCTGCGGCCGCACCTGGCCGGCGTCACGCGGCGCGAGCATCTGGCGCGTCTGGACTTGCGCGCGATCCTCGAAGCGCGCCTCGACTACGCGGCCCGGCAGCGCCTTGACCGCCTCGCGCCGACGCATCTCGAGGTGCCGACCGGTTCACGCATTCGCCTGCAGTACCGGCCGCCGGAAGCGCCGCTGCTGTCCGTGCGGCTGCAGGAGATGTTCGGCTGCGCATCGACGCCGACGGTGAATGACGGCCGCATCCGGGTCGCTGTCGAACTGCTGTCGCCGGCGCAGCGCCCGATCGCCGTCACCCCCGACCTGGGCGGTTTCTGGGCCGGCAGCTACGCCGACGTGAAGAAGGACATGAAGGGACGCTATCCGCGCCACCCCTGGCCGGACGATCCGCTCGCGGCGCCGCCGACGCGGCGCGCCAAGCCGAAAGGGACCTGAATCGCGCGCGACAAATTCCAGTCCTTTCCAATCCAGAGATGAGCCTGAAGGGTGGGTCTGAGTGAGGGGCTGTCAGGCGGCGGGACGCTGGGCTTTGCTGATGGAAAGGAACAACT
>NZ_JBEAAM010000017.1:0-88324 GCF_040066175.1 Fontimonas sp. SYSU GA230001 | reverse complement strand
AATCGGTCCATGCCGTAAACAACAGCATAGTCCCATTTTACACTACATCGCAACATCTGCATGCAGGGCGTCCAACAACACGATATTCCTCATACCCTTGTTCCTGATGCGGTCGCTGTCGGATCACCTTACCCGACTTTGCCTGGCGCGCGTTGAGCCAGATCAATCCCGCGGGCCACACCGGCCCGGCGCCCGCCGCTCGTCAGATCGGACGAAGTGCCGGCGCGGCCGCACGCGTAAGCTTTTGGTAAGTCAGACTCACCAGAGGTTCCGATGACCGACCGCCCCAGTGTGATGCAGGCCTTCACCGGCCTGTCCGCCGATGAAATGGACATCCTCGCGCAGGCCGACCGCTTCGCGCAGGCCGAGCTGTATCCGCTCGCGCAGCGCATGGACGACGAGGAGTGGTGGCCGACGGACATCTTCCCGAAGATCGGGGCGACCGGTTACTTCGGCGTCACCGCGCCGGAATCGCTGGGCGGCGCCGGGCTCGACGTCTTCACTTCCGGCCTGATCCTGCAGGCCTTCGGCCGCTGGAACCATGCGCTCGCCCTGGCCTGGGTCGCGCACGAGAACCTGTGCCTGCACAACATCCTGCGCAACGCCAACGACGCGCAGAAGAAGAAGTATGTGCCCGGACTGTGCAAGGGCACGGCGATCGGCGCGCTGGGCCTGACCGAGCCGGGCGCCGGGTCCGACGCGCTGGGCTCGATGCGCACGACCGCGCGCCGCGAGGGCGGCCACTACGTGCTCAACGGCCGCAAGATCTACATCACCAACGGCCCGGTCGCCGACGTGCTGCTGGTCTATGCCAAGACCGACAAGGACAAGGGCGCGCAGGGCATCTCGGCGTTCATCGTCGAGAAGGACTTCCCCGGCTTCAAGGTCGCGCAGAAGCTGATCAAGATGGGCTTCCGCGGCTCGCAGACCGCCGAACTGGTGTTCGACGAATGCCGCGTGCCGGCGGAGAACCTCGTCGGCGAGGAGAACCGCGGGGTCAAGGTGGTGATGTCGGGTCTGGACCTGGAGCGCGCGATGATCTCGCCGATCTGCCTGGGCATCGCCGAACGCGCGTTCGCGCTGGCGCTGGACTACGCCCGGCAGCGCAAGCAGTTCGGCCGGCCGATCGCCGACTTCCAGATGATCCAGGCCAAGCTCGCGGAGATGTACACGCGCGTCGAGTCGATGCGCCTGTTCACCTACCAGGTGCTGCGCGCCGCCAACGTGATTGGCGAGGAGGACGGCGGCCGCGGCGAAATCCACAAGCTCACGGCCGCCGGCGTGCTCTACGTCGCCGAGACGATGAACCAGGTGCTCAACGACGCCGTGCAGGTGCATGGCGGCACCGGCTACATCTGGGAGTCCGAGATCAACCGCCTGTACCGTGCGATCAAGCTGCTGGAGATCGGCGCCGGAACCAGCGAGGTGCGCAAGATGATCATCAGCAAGGAACTGCTGACGGCCTGAGGCGGCAGAACCGATGAATCTCGACATCGACGCGCTGAACGCGCCGGACGCGCTCTGGGCCGCGGACACGGTGTACCGGGCCGACCTGTTCAAGGACAAGGTCGCGCTCGTGTCCGGTGCCGGCAGCGGCATCGGCCGCGCGGTCGCGCTGCTGTTCGCGCGCCTGGGCGCGAAGCTCGTCATCTGCGGGCGCACGGTCGAGAAGCTCGACGCGGTCGCCAGCTTCATTCGCACAAAAGGCGGCGAGGTGCTGGTGGTGCCGACCAACGTGCGCGAACCGGAGCAGGTCGATGCGCTGTTCGCGCAGGCGCACGCGCGTTACGGCCGCATCGACTGCACGGTCAACAACGCCGGCGGCCAGTTCCCGCAGCCGGCGATCGACTTCGCATTCAAGGGCTGGAGCGCGGTGATCAACAACAATCTCAACGGCACCTGGCTGATGATGCAGCGCGCCGCGCAGTACTGGCGCGATCACGCGGCTGCCGCCACGCCGATGCTGCGCTCGATCTGCAACATCGTCGTCGTCACCGAACGCGGCATGCCGGGCGTCGCGCACACCGTCGCCGCGCGCGCCGGGATCATCGGCGCGTCGCGCACGGTCGCCGTCGAATGGGCGCCGCTGGGCATCCGCGTCAACTGTGTCGCGCCGGGCCTGACCGCGACCGAGGGGCTGCGCGTCTATCCGCCCGAGGCGCAGAAGGAGTTTCCGCTCGCCAACCCCCTGAAAAGGCCAGGCACGCCGATGGAGATCGCGCAAGCCTGCATCTACCTGTCCGCGTCGAGCGGCAGCTTCGTCACCGGCGAGGTGCTGACCGTCGATGGCGGCGGCAAACTGTGGGGCGAGCTGTGGACCGCCGGGCGGCCGGAGTACTATCGGCATCCCTGATTCTCCCGGAGCAAAGCCATGATCGGTTATGTCACGCTGGGCACCAACGACCTGCCGCGCGCCGCGGCGTTCTACGACGCGCTGCTCGGCGAGCTGGGCGCCAAGCGCATCATGGAGTTCGGCAGCTTCATCCTCTGGGGCAACAAGCCGGGCGGTCCGAGCATCGCGGTGACCAAGCCCTACGACGGCAAGCCCGCAACGGTCGGCAACGGCGTGATGATCGCGCTCGCCGCCGGCAGCAGGGAACAGGTCGATAAGCTGTACGCCAAGGCGATGTCGCTGGGCGCCACGGACGAAGGCAAGCCGGGCCCGCGCAGCGACAGCTTCTATGCCGCGTACTTCCGCGACCTCGACGGCAACAAGCTGAACTTCTTCTACATGGGGTGAACGGGCGCGCTCAGGCGATGCCTTGACCCCGAAGGCAGGAGCCGAAGGGGCACGCCAGCAGCACCCGAAGGGCGGCACACAGGATGTGTGCCGTAATGGCATCGCCGGTGCCCGCGAACGGGCGGCCATGGAGCGTCGCGATGCAGTCGCGCCAAGGATGGCCTGGATGCGCTATGCCTCGCGCGGCCGCAGCAGGAAGCGCGCCAACGCCGGGCCGAGCAGCACCGCGCCGAGCATGTTGGCGAGGAACATCACCACCAGCAGCTGACCCATGTCGCGCTGGAACTGCAGGCCGGAGAACAGCCACGCGAACACCCCGCCGGCCAGGCACAGGCCGGTGAAGATCACCGCCTTGCCGGTCTGGCGCAGCGTCAGCACGTAGGCGTCGCGCAGGCGCATCGCGTCGTCGTCGAGATGGTGACGCAGCACGTCGTAGACATAGATGCCGTAATCGACACCGATGCCGACCGCCAGTGTCACCACCGGCAGCGTCGCCACCTTCAGGCCGATGCCGAGCAACGCCATCAGCGCATTGGCGAAGATCGTCACCAGGAACAGCGGAATGCCGATGATCAGCACACCGGCCAGCGAGCGATAGGACAGCACGATCAGCGCGCCGATCACCGCATAGACCCACAGCACGGTGCGCAGCTCGTTGGCCTCGATCACCTCGTTGGTCGCCGCCATCACGCCGACATTGCCCGAGGCCATCGCGAAGTGCACCGGGCACGGCGAGCCGTCGGTGACGACCTCGCCGCTGCGCCGGCGCTGCAGGCGCTCGGCGCAGACGCGCGGATCCGCATCGGGATGCTGGTCGTAGAACTCGCGCGCGTTGCCGGCGTTGAAGCGATCGACCGCCGCGGTGATGCCGTGAATCGTCGTCGCACGGTGATCGGTGGTGAACACGTACACCGGCATCGCGCTGCAATCGACGTTGAGCAGGCCGCTGGTCGTATCGACCGGCTTGGTTGCCAGCACCAGCGAATCGTGGTTGCGCGGCAGCACGCGGAACTTGATGTGCCCTTCCCAGAAGCCGGAATAGATCTGCCGCGCGATCTGCGGCAGCGCGCGCGTCGAGGACACGCCCGGCGTGTTCTCCATGTGCCAGCCGAAGCGGTCCATCTGGTCGAGCACGTCGTGGTTGACGCAGGCCCAGGGGTCGGTCTCGGCGAACACGGTGAAGATGTCGGTGGCGATGGAAAAGTTCTCGGCGATCTGTCGGGAATCGCGGTTGTAGGTCGAGTCCGGACGCAGCTCCGGCACGCCGATGTCGGCGTCGCCGATGATGCGGCCGGACTGCAGTTGCCAGCTGATCGCGAGCACGATCGCCGCCAGCGCGAGCAGGCCCGCGGCGACCGGTCGCGTCGTGACGATCGCCATGCGCTGCCACAGCGCCTCGCCGGCCTGCGCGACCTGCGCACGCCGTGCGCGGAACGCGGCCGGGTCGCGGACGCGCAGTACCGACAGCCAGATCGGCATCATCAGCTTGTTGGTGACGATCACTGCGATCATGCCCAGGCAGGCGTTGGCCGACATCTCGCGGATCACGCCGATCGGCACCAGCGCGATCGTCAGAAAGCCGGCGACGTTGGTGATCAGCGCGATGCTGCCGGGAATGAACAGACGCCGGAAGGTCTGCCGCGACGCGTCGAACGGATCGCGGCCGTGCACGATCTCGTCGGCCCAGGTGTTCACGTACTGCACGCCGTGCGAGGTCGAGATCGCCAGCACCAGGAACGGCACCATGATCGCGAACGGATCCAGCCCGTAGCCGAAGGTCCGCAGCAGGCCCAGTTCCCAGATCACCGCGACCAGCGAGCACAGCATCGGCAGCCAGGCCAGGCGCAGGTCGCGCAGGTAGATCAGCAGCGCGACGAAGGTGCCGACGACGGTGAGCAGGAAGAACAGCGCGACCTCGTGCGTCGCCGCCGATACGTCGCCGACGACCTTGGCGAAACCGACGATGTGCACGTTCAGATCGGGGTTGTACGACGGATTGGCGACGCGCTCGACCTGCAGGTAGCGGCCGGGCAGCTTGACGACCTGTCTGGCGCCCATCTCGTCGCGCCGGTGCAGTTCCACGTTCTCCAGCGCGAAACTCCAGGACGGCGGCGCGTAGCGCTCGGCGACGACCTCACCGGCCTTGAACGGGCCGTAGTCGCGCTGCAGGCGCAACAGGAACTTGTCCGGGCTGGTCAGCTGCCCGCGCACCTTGTCCTCGAGGTTCTCGGCAACGTGCACGTAGTCGGTGCGCTCGTCGGTTTCCGGGTCGCGTGCCAGCACCTCGACATAGACCAGCGCGCCGCGCTGGTCGTTGCTGACCAGCCGGCCGATCACGCCGGCCTTGCCGACATGCTCGCGGATGCGCGCGAACATCTCCCGGGACGGCGCGTAGTCGGCCGGGATCACGTCCTCGGAACGGAAGCCGCCATCGACGACTTCGAGGTAGCGCACGTTGCGCGTGAAGATCGACGACAGCCGCGTGCGGTCGATGCCGCGCGTGAACTCGACCTCGGTGGTCGCCAGTTTCAGGCTGGTCAGGAAGGACTCGTCATAGATATCCGCACTGCCGGCACCCGGTTTGAGCCTCAGCGCGACCAGCAACGCGTCGGCACCGCCGAGATCGGTGCTGTACTGGTCGAACACCTGCATGTACGGATGACCGACGGGAACGGTCTTGTCGAAGCTCGCGTCGGGCTGCAGCCGCAGCGCCTGCAGCAGCATCAGCGCCGTGGCGGCGAGCAGGAACACGACGCTCAGGCGCCGCCCGCGCGGCGCATACAGCGCCGGCTCGATGACGCGCAGGATCGATGTGGTGTTCGGCGGCACTGGACTCCCCGGTTGCGCGGCAGTCTGTCAGTCGGACGCCGCGGCCGACTCCCCCACAAGGATCAGTCGCCGGCCCGACGCCGCGACCGCTCATCCGCCGGGCCCGAAGCTCCAGCGCAGCGCGGGCGACACCGACCAGAACTCCGCGCGCTCCATGCGGCCCGCGGCGGCGGCCAGTCCCACGCGCAGCGCGGGCCACCGCGTCGGCCACTCGCAGCGCAGGTCCGCACCGAGATAGTCGGAACCCAGCGTCGCGGTCGTCCACAGCGTCGCGCCGCCGACCAGCGCACTGCGCAGCCAGATGCGACCGTACTCGGCGTCCTCGGTCACGCGGTCGGTGCCGAAGAATTCCTTGCCGATCTGCCCCTGTGCGCCGAGTTCCACGCCGACGTCCAGCGATGGATCGATGCGGAACTGATAGCCGACGCCGAAGCGGACGTAGCCGAAGTCCAGATCGGGGTCCGTGTCGGTCAGCCAGTGGTACTCCCCACCGATGGCGAGGTAGCTGCCGCCGGCGATGCCCAGGCGCGTCGAGATCCGCGCCACGCTGCCGGTGGCCGACTCGTCGCCGAGCCGCCCCAGATCGGAAAACCGGATCACGCCGACATCGGCGGCGATCAGGCTGTGCGCCGGCCAACCCTCCGGCATGTCGATCGAAGACCGCTCGGGCGGCTCACGGTCGCTGCGCTCGCCCGCGGCGAGCGGATGGACGACGACCAGCAACACCGCTGCAATCAGCACGCCTGGACGCATCGGCTCTCTCCCCTTGTTCTCGTTTGCAATCGGGGCGCGAAGCGGTGCCGCGCCAGCGCACCCCACACGAAACTCCAGTGTCGCCGTCCCTGGCGAAACCTCCTCATCCGTACCAACCCCCGGCCCGGCGTTTGCAGAACTCGTCGTGACATCGAGTCACGACTCGCCGGGGCAAACGCTCCATGGCCGGGCGTTGCTCGCACATCCCTGTGCTCGCCCTGCGGGCCGCCTGCGGCGTCCAGGTTCGCTCCCGGCGAACCTGCCGGCCGCGCGCGAAGCGGTGCTTCGCAAGCGCGCGGCCTCACCCCCACGGTGCTTTTTGGGCTTCGGTCGGCGGGATCGGCGCCATCAGCGGGATCGGCAGGAAGCCGCCGCTGCTGCCACAGGTGTTGGCGTCCGGGTCGGAGAAGCCGGCGACGTGGGTGTCGATCCAGTCGCTGAGCAGGTTCACCGCCTCGGTCTGCATCACGCTGCGCGCCAGCGGCGGCATCTTGATGCCGGCCTGGGTCGAGGCGACGCGGTTGACGAGGATCGACACGCCGGCGTCGCCGGGCTGGATGTCGTAGTCGCCGGCGTCGGCGCCGCGGCCGGCGGCGATCGGCGGCTTGCAGATGCCGTGCGCCTGGTCCATCGGCTCGGTGAACGCATCCAGGCGCAGACCAGAGTTCTGCGCGCCGCCGCCGGGGTTGTGGCAGTGCATGCAGTTGACTTCGAGGAAAGCGCGGGCGCGCTTGTGCACGTCCACCGGCGAGCCGGGCTGGTCGCCGCCGCTGCCGGGCACGTTCCACTTGACCATCTTCTCCAGCTGGTCCGGGGACCTGCCGGCCGGCAGGTCGAGCATGCCGCGCGCCTGCAGGTAGGCGAGCTGGTTCATCGTGCCCATGTCGGCATAGTCGTAGGTCTTGTTGAGATTGCGCACCTTCGGGCCGATCGGCGCGGTACCGGCCTCGCGGTCGTCGCCGCCGTGGCACAGCAGGCAGGCGGTCGCGCTGGGCACCGAGTAGTGACTCGTCGAGCCGGTGTAGCGCATGCGGTTGCCCTGCGCATCGACGACCGCAGGATCGTCGTCCGTGTAGTCCCAGCTGACGCTGTGCACGCTGCCCTCGATCTTCAGCTCGGCGTAGCGCCTGCCGTCGGCACCCTGCTTCCACTCGTAGGCGAAGCCGACCCACAGCGGGTTGCCGTCGGCGTTCTGGCGCTTGATCAACAGGCGCGTCTCGACGACGTTCTCCTGCGCGCCGTTCTTGAACGAGAAGGTCTTGGCGAACACGGTGCCGACCGGGTAGCCGAGCGTCGCCGTGTAGCAGTCATAGACGTTGAGCGTCTCGCAGTCCTGGTGATCCATGTACACCGCCTTCTGCGGCGCGCCGTTGGCCGCCGGCGGCAGGAACAGGAAGCGGTACTTCGAGGCGTAGTCGGAGAACAGGATCGTGTTGAGATCGAAGGGTACGCCGAAGCCGTTCGGGTTCTTCGTCGGATCTTCCGGATCGGCGAACAGGCCGTACTGGTCCAGGCGCGGGCAGTTGTAGCGCGCCAGCGCGGCGTGGTTGACCTGTCCCGGCTGCACGCTGCCGCAGACGCGGGCGAGCTCGGCCTCGCTCGGCCGCGGATCGTTGGCCGGGTTGGGCGTGTAGCTGCCCAGGACCGGCACGAACTGCGGCAGCAGCTCCGGCTGCACGATCGGGCATTCGGTCGGAATCGTGTGATCGACCGGCTGCAGGTTCGCCGGGTCGGTCGGATCGGGCGTGCCGAACTTGATGTTCGCGTAGTCGTCCACCAGCATCGCCAGCGGCGTGGTCTTGTTGAATGTGTTGTTCTCGATGCACATGCCGTTCTGCGGCTTCTTCAGCGTGCCGTCGGCATTGAACTTCCACGCGTTGTACTTGCACACCGGCTCGGGGTCGTACTGGTACAGGTTGGGCCGGCCGCGCTCGTCCATGCGCGCCTCGTAGCGCTGCGCGCGCGTCTCGTTGGGATTGGGCTGGTCGAGCGGGATGCCGTCGCTGTCCACCGGCATCGCCGTGCAGTCGTTGGGCGTGTCGGTGGCGCCGTCCCAGATGATCTGCGCCGACTTGCCGGCGTTCTTGAGCTGGATGATCGTCACCAGCAGGCCGGCGTTGTCGCCCAGGCAGTCGGGGCTGTCGCCCGGCCCCGGCAGCCCGTTGGGTCCGGTGCAGGTGCTGCGTTCCGGGTCCGGGATCTGCGGCTGCGTGCCGTTGTTGGTGAACGTGTTGTTGTAGATGTGCATGCCTTCCGGATAGAAGTCATAGCGTTTCTGCGACTGGTTCGGATCGGCCAGGCCATAGTTGACGACGACCAGTCCGACCGTGTTGTTGTCCTTGATGTCGTTGTCGTAGAACTCAAGCTGGTCGGAGGCCAGTACCAGCGCACCGGTGCCGGACGGCACGTAGGCGACGATCGCACCGCGCGGCGCGAACTGCGGCGTGTTGTTGTTGTACGAACGGTTGCGGTGGACGAGGTTCTTCTCGCCGAACTGCACGCGGCCCGGCAGATCGAAGACGAGGAAGCCGCCGACGTTGTCGTGCGCGTAGTTATCGACGAACTCGGCGCGGTAGGTGTTCTCGAACTCGAAGCCGGCGACGTTGTGGAAGGCCTCGGTGTTGCGCACCAGGATGTCGGAGGACTGGCCGACATAGACGCCGGCATCGCTCGATCCGACCGAGATCGAATCCTCGATCAGCACATGGTGGCAGATCACCGGGTAGAACGCGTAGGCGCCGTTGGCGCTCCAGCTCTGCGGATCGGGGTTGTAGGTGCCGGCGCCATACACGCCGTCCGCGTGCGGATCGGAAATGGTCCAGCCGACGCGCACGTCGCGGATCGTCACGTAGTCGGAGCGGAACACGCGCAGGCCGTTGCCGGGTGCGTCGTAGATGGTCAGGCCCTGGACCGTGATGCCGGTCATCTGGTTGAGGTTGAAGCCGTCCTGGTCGGAGCTGTTCCTGAAGCGCAGGTAGGTCTTGTCCTTGCCGGCGCCCTTGATTGTGATGCCCTTCTTGCCGAACATCACCAGGCCGACGTCGAAGTCGAACTTGCCTTCGCAGAACTCGATCGTGTCGCCCTCGTGCACGTCGAAGAAGGCGAGGATCGCCTCGGTCTGCGCGTTCGGTCCCGGGCAGATGCGGAAGGTCTTGACGCCGCCGGAGCTGCCGGGACCGGCGCCGACCGGATCGCTGCCGCCGCAGGCGGCCACGAGCAGCGCGGCGACCAGCACGGCCGCTGCCTGAATCCACGTGCGGGGCTTGAACATGGTGACGCCTCCTCGGCACTGATCCCGTGCCTGTGTTTATATCGGGTCGGGAACTATATCGCCGCCGCGCCTGCGCACCATAGTAAATCCGCTTCCATCGCTCGTTCACGGCACCGGGACGGGCGCTATAGTTCCGGCGAAGCATTCCAAAGAACTGGAGGAGATCATGCGTGGTTGGGGCTTGCTGGCAGTGTGCGCAGCCGTACTGGCGATGT
Organism: Fontimonas sp. SYSU GA230001; assembly: GCF_040066175.1. Taxonomy (NCBI): domain Bacteria; kingdom Pseudomonadati; phylum Pseudomonadota; class Gammaproteobacteria; order Nevskiales; family Nevskiaceae; genus Fontimonas; species Fontimonas sp. SYSU GA230001. Next base: position 78,516 of record NZ_JBEAAM010000017.1, on the reverse strand, counting down.
CCGGCTGCGGGCGTTCCTCACCGTCTGCCGGCGGCCCGGGCGGCAGCCGCTACGACGTCACCGTCACGCGCACCACTCTGGGCATCCCGCACATCGAGGCGGCCGACTACGGCAGCGCCGGCTACGGCTACGGCTATGCCTTTGCCGAGGACAACCTGTGCGTGCTGCAGGAAGACCTGATCACGATCCGCGGCGAGCGCGCACGCTGGTTCGGCCGCGACGGCAGCTATCACATCGTGCCCAACGGCGTGATCGCCACCAACGTCAACAGCGACTACTTCTGGAAGTTCATGGCCACCGACGCGGCGATCGCACCGATGAAACAGCGCACGCCGGCGCAGTTCCGCGACGTGGTCGATGGCTTCGTCGCCGGCTACAACCGCTACATCCGCGAGCTCAAGGCCGGCGGCCACGCCGGGCGCCATGCGTCCTGCCGCAACGCCGACTGGCTGTTCGAGATCGAATCCGACGACCTGTACCGGCGCTTCTACCGGCTGGCGGTGATCGCGTCGTCGTCCGTGTTCATCAATGAGATCGCCAATGCCGCGCCACTGCTGAGCACCGCCAAGGCGCAGGCGGCGAGCGATGCGCCCGACCTGGTGTCCGCGCTGAGGGCCGATCCGGGCGCGCTGAGCTATTTCACCGAAATGCGCGGCAAGCGCTTCGGCAGCAACATGTACGCGATGGGCCGGGACGCCACGCAGGACGGCTCCAACCTGCTGTGGGGCAATCCGCACTTCCCGTGGACCGGCACCGAGCGCCTGTATCTCGCGCACATGACCATCCCCGGCGAGCTCGACATCATGGGCGCCTCGCTGTACGGCGTGCCGGCCGCGCTGATCGGCTTCAACGACCATTTCGCGTGGAGCCACACGGTCTCGACCGCCTACCGCTTCACCTTCTACGAACTCACGCTCAATCCGGCCAATCCGTTCCAGTACGTCTATGGCAGCGGACTGCGCGACATCGAGCAGGTGCCGGTGACGATCCAGGTCAAGGAAGCGGACGGCTCAATGAGCACGGAGACGCGCACGCTGTACCGCTCGCACTACGGACCGATGCTGGTACTCGAAGCCAGCGGCGTGCCGGTGCTCGGCTGGACGCCGCTCAAGGCCTATACGCTGCGCGACGCCAACGCCGAGAACGACCGTCTGATCGAACAGTTCGCGCGCTGGAACCAGGCGCAGTCGCTCGACGCGTTCATCGACCTGCATGGGCAGATCCTCGGCATCCCCTGGGTCAACACCGTCGCCACCGGCCCCGGCGGCAAGGCGTACTACGGTGACCTGTCGGTCGTGCCCAATGTGCCCGACGCCAAGGTGCAGACCTGTGGCGCGATCCCGATCAACAATGTCATCGGTCAGCTGGTGCCCGGCCTGCCGGTGCTCGACGGTTCGCGCAGCGCCTGCGAATGGGATACCGACGCCGACGCGCCGGCGCCAGGCATCTTCGGCAGGAGCCACCTGCCGACGCTGCAGCGCGACGACTGGGTCGCCAACAACAACGACAGCTACTGGCTGACCAACCCGGCGCAGCCGATCACCGGCTACGCGCGCATCATCGGCGACGAGGGCACGGTGCGCTCCTACCGCACGCAGCTGTCGATCACGCAGGTGCAGCGCCGCCTCGACGCCAGCGACGGTCGCAGCGCCACGCCCGGCTTCACGCTGCCGCTGCTGCAGCAGGTCGGCCTGTCCGCGGCGGTCAAGACCGCCGAGTACGGCCTGAACAACGTGCTGACCGAGATCTGCCCGAGTGCAAGCGGCGACGAGGCGCTGGCCTGCGCCGCACTGGCGCAATGGGACGGCACCGCCAACCTGAATTCGGTCGGCGCGCACGTCTGGCGCGAGTTCTTCCGCGCGCTCACCGGCGGCGCCGATCGCGGCGGCAACTTCTGGCGCGTGCCGTTCTCGGCCAGCGACCCGGTCAACACGCCGCGCGATCTGAATACCTCGTCCAATGCGGTGCAGCAGGCGTTCTCCGACGGCGTCGCCGCGGTCAAGGCAAGCGGCATCGCCTTCGACGCACCGCTGGGCAGCATCCAGCATCCCTGCTGCATCGCCAACGACATCCCGATCTTCGGTGGCGAGTTCTTCGAAGGCGCGTTCACCATCGCATCGACCGAGGAAGCGGGCGCCGAGGCGCTGTCCGCCAGTGGTTACAAGGTGTTCTACGGCAACAGCTACATCCAGTCCGTGACCTGGGAGGACGGCAAGGTGCACGCGGAAGGCTTCGTCACCTACTCGCAGTCCACCGATCCGGCCAACCCGCACTTCTCCGACTACACGCGCGAATACTCGGCCAAGCGCTGGCACCGCCTGCCGTTCACCGCCGCGCAGATCGACGCCGACCGCATCGCGCGCTACCGGCTGACGGAGTAGCTAGCCGCTGTTCGCGGGCCTGACCAGCGCCGCTCGTCCGCCGACCCGGCCGCGGCGCTTGGCGGCGCACGTGGCGGTGCCATAATGACCGCGTGACCGACAAGCACCCCGCGCCGTGGCACACCGCGCCCGAGAACTGGCGAACGCCGTGAACCGTCGGGCCGCCACCTTCTTGCTGACGTTGACCCTGCTGCTGCAGGGCTTGGCCTCGGCCTGGGCAGGGCCGATGGTCCTGACCGGCAGCGCGCCGGGCACCAGCCGCGAAGTGGTGATGCCCTGCCACGGCCAGGCCGCGGCGGCGGATGCGGCGATTCAGACCAGCGACGCGCACGAAGGCATTCGCATGAGTTGCTGCGACGACGGCGGCGACTGCACCCGCTGCAATGCGCTCTGCGGCACGCACGCGGCGCCTCTGGCTGCGGGCGTGCCGTGTGCGAACGACTTCGGCGCCCCTTTCGCTCTGCTGGTGCACAGCGAAGCCGTCCTGCTGGGCCACCCGCTTCTCCTCTTGCGCCCCCCGATCGAACTCCACGACTGACCTCGCGATCCGGCTCGTCACGAGCCGTTCCGGACCGCCCGTGCGGTCCCAGCCTGGAGACGATCCATGTTCACCCCTCGATGCCGCGCACAGGCGCGGCGCACGATCGCGGTTCTCGCGATCCTCCCTGCGCTGGCCACGGCGCCGCCCACACGAGCCGATGACGCCAGTGGTATCGCGCTCGGCCTCGACGAAGCGGTGCGGCTCGCGGTCACTGCACAGCCTGTGCTGGATGAACTCGATGCACAGCGCCGCGCCGCACGCGAGTCCGCGGTGTCCGCCGCGCAGCTGCCCGATCCACAGTTGAACCTGGCCATCGCCGATCTGCCGATCGATACCGTCGATGCGTATTCCTTCACCGGCGAAGCGGATACCCAGGTGCAGATCGGCTTGGCGCAGGAGTTCCCGCGCGCGCGCAAGCGTCGTCTGCGTGGCGAGACGCTGCAGCGGGAGGCACGGCTGCTGGACGCCGCGCGCGAGCTGGCCCTGCGCAGCATCCACCGCGATGCGGCGCTGGCCTGGATCGAGCTGTGGCGCTACGACCGCGAGCTGCAGCTGACGCAGGCCAGCCTGCGCGAAGCGACGTCGCAGATGCAGGTGGCGGAGATCGCGCTGCGCACCGCCAGCATCACGCAGGCCGAGTTTCTCACCGCACGCCAGGACGTCCATCGGCTCGCGGATGCGGTCCGCCGCACGGAGCAGCGCATCGCGCAGGCGCGCAACACGTTGTCGCGCTGGATCGGCGACGCTGCGCTACGGCCGGTGTGTCCGGACCTGCCGGCGTTGCCGGCCCCGCCGCCGCTGGAAGCCGTGCTCGCGCGCCTCGACCAGCATCCACAGCTGATCGGCGCAACCGCCCGCGTCGCCGCGGCTCGGACCGGCACGAGACTCGCGCAGTCCAGCTACGCACCCGACTGGCGCATCGAGCTCGCTTACAGCCATCGCACCGCCCGCGCCGACACGGTGCTGTTGCAGACCGGCGTGGACCTGCCCCTGTTCACCCGCGACCGCCAGGATCGGGATGTCGCCACCGCACTCGCCCGCGAAGCCGCGGCACAGTCCGCGGTCGATGACTCCCGCCGGCAGCTGCGGTCCGAGGCACGCTTGAATCACCACGATTACGAGCGACTGATCGAGCGCCTGCGCGACTACGACACGTACCTGCTGCCCGACAGCGGCGCGCGCATCGACGCGACGCTGGCTGGCTGGCGGGCGGGGCGCAGCCTGTTCCGCGACCTGCTCGATGCACGCCGTGCGCACCTCGAAGTGCAGACGGATCGTCTCGACCTGCAGCACGAGCTCGCCAATCGCTACGTGCAACTCGTCTATCTCGGTGCGTTCGGGCTTGCGGAAGGAGAAGTCGGCCATGATTAGAAAGACCCGCGTCGTCCTGTCCCTCGCGCTGCTCGCGACTGCAGGCGGCGTCTGGTGGTACGTGCAGCGCACGAAACCGGACGCGCGCACTGACGAGCCTGCCGTGGATGCGAGTCATCGCAGTGGCACGAGTACGGTGCTGTACTGGTACGACCCGATGAAGCCGGACGTGCATTTCGAGCGGCCCGGTAAATCGCCGTTCATGGACATGGAACTGGTGCCCAAGTACGCGGTCGCAGAAGGCGACGGCCGCTCGCTCGTATCCATCGATCCGCGCATGGCGCAGAACCTGGGCATGCGCACTGCCGAGGTGAAGGCCGGTACGTTCTGGCAACGGATCGACACCGTCGGCAGCGTCGCCGTGGACGAGAACCGCATCGCGGTCGTCGAGGCGCGGGCCGCCGGATGGGTCGAGCGCCTGGACGTTCGCGCAGCCGGCGACGCGGTGCGCAAGGGCCAGGTTCTCGCCCGCATCTACTCGCCCGACCTGCTCGCTGCACGGGAAGAACTTGCGCTGGCCCGCAGGCTCGGCGACGCGACGCTGATCGAGGCAGCGCGCACGCGCCTGACACTGCTCGGCGCCTACGACGCGGCGGGCGCCGACGAACCACCGCGGCGCCAGACGCGAGTGCGTGCGCCGCAGCCCGGGGTGGTCACCGAACTGATGGTGCGCCAGGGCGCTCAGGTCACGCCCGGCATGCCACTGATGAAGCTGGCCGATCTGTCGAAGGTCTGGATCGTCGTCGAGGTGCCGGAAACGCAGCTGTCCTGGCTCGCGGTCGGACAGCGCGCCGAAGCGCGGCTCACAGGACTGCCTGGAAGGACCTTCGAAGGCACGGTCGAGTATGTCTATCCGCTGCTCGATGCGGCGACGCGCACGCTGCGCGCGCGCCTATCCTTCGACAACACCGATGGCGCACTCAAGCCCGGCATGTACGCCGAAGTCACGGTGGCCGGTGGCGAACAGCGGAGCGCGACGCTGATCCCCAGCGAGGCCGTGATCCGCACTGGGCGCCGAGACGTCGTGCTGGTCGCGGAAGACGAAGGACGCTACCGTCCGGTGCAGGTGGTTTTGGGCGCGGAGCACAGCGACGAACTCGTCGTGCTGGAGGGCCTCGAACCCGGCCAGCGGGTCGTCGTGTCGGGCCAGTTCCTGATCGACTCCGAAGCGAGTCTGCTCGGCGCCTACCGGCGCATCGGTGCATCCGCTGACGGAGACGGCCCGTGATCGCCCGGCTCATCCACTGGTCGGTGCGCAACCGCTTCCTCGTGCTGCTCACGACGCTGCTGCTGACGGCTGCGGGCCTCTACGCCGCCGCACGCACGCCGCTTGATGCCATCCCCGATCTGTCCGACACGCAGGTGATCGTGCGCACGGTCTATCCGGGGCAGGCACCGCAGGTGGTCGAGGACCAGGTGACCTATCCGCTGACCACGACATTGCTGTCGGTCCCTCACGCGAAGGTGGTGCGCGGCTATTCGCTGTTCGGAGAATCCTTCGTCTACGTGTTGTTCGACGACGGCGTGGACCTCTATTGGGCGCGATCACGCGTGCTCGAATACCTGTCGCAGGTGCAGGCCCGCCTGCCAGCCACGGCGCGCGCCGCTCTGGGGCCCGACGCGACCGGTGTCGGCTGGATCTACGAATACGCCCTGGTCGATCCGACCGGACAGCACGACATCGGCCAGCTGCGCGCGCTGCAGGACTGGTTTCTCAAGTACGAGCTGAAAACGGTGGAGAACGTCGCCGAAGTCGCGACCATCGGCGGCTTCAACAGGCAGTATCAGATCGTGCTCCGGCCCGACCGGCTGCGCGCCTACCGGTTGCCGCTGGACACGGTGGTGGACGCGGTGCGGAAGGCCAACAGCGAAGCCGGCGGCTCGGTACTGGAACTGGCGGAGGCCGAGTACATGGTGCGCGCGCGCGGCTATCTCCGGTCGCTCGACGACTTCCGGGAGATCCCGGTCGGCCTCGGCGAGAGCGGCACGCCGGTCCTGCTGCGGGACGTGGCCACGGTGCAGCTCGGCCCGGAGACGCGCCGTGGAATCGCCGAGCTGGACGGCGAAGGCGAAGTGGTCGGCGGCGTGATCGTGCTGCGCTCCGGCGCAAACGCACGCGCGACGATCGGAGCCGTGAAAGTCAAGCTGGAGAGCCTGAAGGCCGGCCTGCCCGATGGCGTGCGGATCGTCGAAACTTACGACCGCTCGGCACTGATCGAGCGCGCGGTGAAGAACCTGTCGCACAAGCTGCTCGAGGAGTTCGTCGTCGTCGCCGTGGTCTGCGCCCTGTTCCTCTGGCATCTGCGTTCTTCACTGGTGGCGATCATCATGCTGCCGGTCGGCATCCTCACCGCGTTCATCGTCATGCGCATCCAGGGCATCAACGCCCACATCATGTCGCTGGGCGGGATCGCGATCGCCATCGGCGCGATGGTGGACGCCGCCGTGGTGATGATCGAAAACACCCACAAGACGCTGGAGCGATGGCGCCACGATCACGGCGGGCACGAACCGCAGCCCGCGGAGCGAATCGGCCTGATAGCCGAAGCGGCCGCGGACGTGGGGCCTGCGCTGTTCTTCTCACTGCTGATCATCACGCTGTCGTTCGTGCCGGTGTTCACACTGGAAGCACAGGAAGGCCGCCTGTTCGCGCCGCTGGCCTACACCAAAACCTACGCAATGGCGGCCGCTGCAGGACTTTCGGTGACACTAACCCCGGTGCTGATGGTGACCTTCATCCGCGGACACATCGCCGACGAATCCGCCAACCCGCTGAACCGCGCACTGATCGCGGCCTACCGGCCCGCGATCGCCACGGTACTGAACCACCCACGGGCGACGCTGGGCATCGCCGCCGTCGTTGCGCTCGCGACGCTGTGGCCGGCGACGCGCCTGGGCAGTGAGTTCATGCCACCGCTCGACGAAGGTGACCTGCTGTACATGCCGACTGCCCTGCCCGGCCTCGCGGTCGGCAAGGCAGCGCAGCTCCTGCAGCAGACCGATCGCATCCTCAAGACCTTCCCCGAGGTCGAGCGTGTATTCGGCAAGATCGGCCGTGCCGAGAGCGCGACCGATCCGGCGCCGCTGGAGATGGTCGAAACCACCATCAAGCTCAAGCCTCGATCCGCATGGCGAGCCGGCATGACCACCGAGAAGCTGATCGCGGAGATGGATGCGGCGCTGAAGATTCCGGGCATGGGCAACGTCTGGGTGCAGCCGATCCGCAATCGCATCGATATGCTCGCCACCGGCATCAAGTCGCCGGTCGGCATCAAGATCGCAGGACCGGATCTGGACGTGATCGAGCGGATCGGCAGCCAGATCGAAACCGCGCTCAGGAACGTGCCCGGCACCGCGTCGGCGTTCTCCGAGCGCGTGTCGGGCGGGCGCTACGTCGAGATCGTGCCAGACCGCAGCGCCGCGGCGCGTCACGGCATGGCCATCGCGGACGTGCAGCGCATCGTCGGCGTCGCGGTCGGCGGCGAGAACGTGGGGGAGACCGTGGAAGGACTGCAACGCTTCCCGATCAACCTGCGCTACCCGCGCGCACTGCGCGATTCGGTGCAGGATCTGCGCGACCTGCCCGTGGTGACGATGCGCGGTGAGACGATCACGCTCGGCAGCATTGCCGACGTGAAGATCACCGACGGTCCGCCGATGATCAAGTCGGAGAACGCGCGACCCAACGGCTGGATCTACGTCGATATCCGGGAGCGCGACCTGGGCGGCTACGTCGCCGAGGCGAAGCGGGTCGTCGCCGCGCAGGTGCCGCTGCCCCCGGGCTACTCGGTGCACTGGTCCGGTCAGTTCGAGTACCTGGAGCGCGCGAGCCAGCGGCTGCGCGTGGTCGTGCCGGCGACGCTGGCGGTCATCTTCGTGCTGCTGTACCTCACTTTCGGCCGCGTCGGCGAAGCCGCGCTGATCATGGCGACGCTGCCGTTCGCGCTGGTCGGCGGCTACTGGCTGATCTGGCTGCTCGGCCACCACCTGTCGGTGGCCTCGGCTGTCGGGTTCGTCGCACTGGCCGGCCTGTCCGCCGAGTTCGGCGTCGTGATGCTGATCTACCTGCGGCAGGCGATCGAGCGCCGCCGCGCGGCCGGTCCGCTTGACGAAGCGGCACTGCGCGAGGCGATCGTCGAGGGTGCGGTACTGCGCGTGCGCCCCAAGGCAATGACCGTCGCCGTGATCGTCGCCGGCCTGCTGCCGCTGTTCTGGGGCACGGGGACCGGCTCGGAAGTGATGCAGCGCATCGCCGCGCCGATGATCGGCGGGATGGTCAGCGCGCCGCTGCTGTCGATGCTGGTGCTCCCTGCCGCCTATCTGCTGATTGGACGCCGGCGATCGGCCGGCGCGGGCTGATCGGGCCGCACCGCTTGGCGGCGCGCGCGGTGTCGCCATAATGGCCGCATGACGCACAAGCACCATGCGCGGCCGCCGTCCGCGCCCGACGACGGGCGGCCGCTGCGCGTGCTGACGCTGAACATCCAGGTCGGCATGCCGACCGAGCATTTCGGCCACTACGTGACCGGCGCGTGGCGCCACGTGCTGCCGTCGGCCAGCGCACGGCGCAACCTGGACCGCATCGCCGAGTTCGCGTCGGACTTCGACGTGGTCGCGCTGCAGGAGGCCGACGCCGGCAGCCTGCGCACCAGCCAGATCAATCAGGTCGAGTACCTGGCGCGCCGCGCCGGCTTCTCGCACTGGAAGGCGGCGGTCAACCGCGATCTCGGGCCGTTCGCGCAGCACGCGCTCGGCTTCCTGTCGCGCTACGAGCTGCACGACGTGCATCACCACGCGCTGCCCGGTCGCCTGCCGGGGCGCGGCGTGCTCGGCGCCTGGGTGCGCGAGCCGGGCCACGCGCCCGTCCACCTGATGGTCGCGCACCTCGCACTCGGCCGCGCCTCACGCGGACGCCAGTTCGAATACCTGGCCGGACTGGCCCAGCCGCAGGCGGACACGGTGCTGATGGGTGATTTCAACTGCGAGCCGCTGGAGCTGGCCCGTCACCCCGAGCTGCGCCGCATCGGCTTTCGCGCGATCCACGCCGACCCGACCTATCCGAGCTGGAAGCCGACGCGCAGCATCGACCATGTACTGGTCACGCCCAGCGTGCGCGCCGCGCCGGCGCGCGTGCTCGACACCCGGCTCTCCGACCACCTGCCGGTGGCGACCGAAATCCGGCTGCGGCCGCAGTGACGGCGCCGCTCAGCGGCGGCGGCGCAACCCTGCACCGAGCAGCAGCAGGACCAGCAGCGGCAGGCCCAGCGCACCGCCGAAACGGCCGCCGTCGTGACCACCGCCGCCACCGGCCGGCGGCGCGCCCGCGGACTTGAGGTCGTAGGTCCAGACCCCGCGGCCGAAGGTCGCCGCGAACAGCCGGTCCGGCTGGCCCGGCTGCAGGCGCAGCATGTTGACCGGCACGCTGGGCAGGCCGTCGCCCAGCGGCGCCCAGCTGCTGCCGTCGCGATCGGCCGAGATGAAGGCGCCGATGTCGGTGCCCAGCAGCAGCTGGTCACCGCGCAGGATCACGCTGTTGGCCTGCACGTTGGGCAGGTTGCCGGAGACGTTGACGAAGTGCTCGCCGGCGTCGGTGGACTTGAACACGTTGCCGGCGCCGATGTCGGCGTTCGGATCGAGATAGGAACCGGGCGGGCGCAAATTGGACAGATAGCCGGCCAGGGTCACGTAGATCGTGCGCGGGTCGGCCGGATCGATGGCGATGCTGGTGATGTAGCGGTTGGGCAGGCCCTGGGCGGTGGCGAAGTGCCAGCCCTTGGCGGTTTCGCGCTGCGGCGCCTCGGCACCGCCGACATTGGTCGCCAGCACGTTGCGGAACCCCTGGTCGTTGCCGGACACGCCGCAGTCGCCGCAGCCGCCGACATAGACCGCCTCGCCGAGCACTTCCATCGTCGTCGTCGTGCGGATCGCGCCGGTGTCCGGGTTGGTGCCGAGATTGAACACCTCGACCCAGGTGCTGCCGGTCACGGTCTGCGCATGCGCGGTCTCGTAGATCTCCTGCGCGCCGGTGACCATGTGCTGCGCGTCCAGCGGGTCCATGCGGAACCAGTTGTCGAACATGACCTTGGTGTAGCTCGGCGCGATCGACTTGGAACTGGCGCCGCGATCGGTGGTGCGCACCAGTCCGCCGTTCTGCGTCTCGGTATACGCGATATCGCTGTTGTCGGGATCGACCTCGGCGTAGAAGCCGTCGCCGCCGAAGTTCTCGTAGATCCGCCGCGTGTCCGGCTCGATGTGCCCCGAGCCATTGTCCTGCAGGCCGAACCAGACGGTGCCGTCGCGGGCGACGCCGATGCCGTAGGGCAGCAGCGCGTAGATGCCACCGTTGGCGCCGAAACCCCAGCCGGCCTGGCTCATCTCGGCGCCGGCTTCGGCGCACTGCTTGAAGATGCCGCCGTCGTTGCCGACGAACAGGCACACGCCGCCGTCGCCGGTCGGCACGTAGAGGCCGGCGTGCTGGTCGGGATGCGTCGTCGATGGGTACGGGAAACCGGATTCCGGATCGGCGGCCAGACCCCAGTAGGCGCCGATCACGCTGAAGTCGGACGGTCCGCTCTGCGACAGGCCGTCGAGCGGAACGTCGGTCAGGCGGTTCTGCCAGACCTCCTCGAGTCCGAAACCCAGCCGCGTCGGCACGCCGGCGAGCGCGCGCGTCGGATCGACGGCGATCCACTCGTTGTACCAGGCCTGGGCGCCGGCACCGCTGCCCAGCGCACCGCCGATCAGCGCGATCTCCGAGCCGGTGTCCGGCGTGATGACTTCGGTGGTGTCGGCCATGCGGACCCAGCTGCGGCCGAAGTCCGCCGACGCGTAGAGGCCGTTGAAGACCGTCGGGAACGGCAGCGGCGAGAAGTCGAGGATCGGATCCAGCATGTCGGCGAACGGCCCGCCGCCGTTGAACAGCTCGGCATCCTGGACGATGGCGTACACATAGTCGTGGTCCTGGTTCTCGCCCGTCGCCTGGCCCAGCTCGATGCGGCCGATGCGGTTCTGCACGGCGAAACCGAGCGGGCTGTTGGTGTCGGGCGCCGAGACATCGAGGCGGACGAAGCTGCCGGGTTCGCCGGTCTCCGAGCGGTACAGTCCGTTGGCCGGCGCCATCGGCCGGCCGTCCTGGAAGGCCAGACCGTTGCCGACGCGGAACCCGACCGCGGCGAGCACCGGACAGCCGGCCGCAGCGCAGGTCAGGCCGGTGCTGCCGCCGGGGTGGCGCACGACCACGTCGGTGACGTAGTTGGTGAACTGGCAGGGTCCGAGCGTCTCGACGCCGGCGCATTCCGCCGAAGTCGGCAGCGCGACATTGACGTAGCTGCGCCCGGCGTCGCTGGAGCGGAACAGGCCCTTGCTGGACGCCACGTAGATCACGTTCGGATTGCCCGGATCGGTCGCGGCGCGGAACACCAGCGCGCCGTCCGGCACGCCCGGCGCGTGATGCCAGCTCGCGCCCAGGTCGTTGCTCCAGTACGCGCCCAGGCCGAGGTAGCCGCTCGATCCCATCACCGCCTCGCCGCCGGCCGCGATCAGCGTGCCGCCGCCCGCCGGCGTCCAGGCGACGCCGCCGTTGACCTGGCTCGGCAGCCGGTCACCGACCGAGACCCAGTGATCGGCCAGCGTGCGGATGTCGCCGTCCACCGCCTCGCTCATCCAGATGCCGCCCGAGCCGACCGCCGCGAACAGGCGCTTCGCCACCGGGTCGAAGGCGAAGTTGTCCACGCGCGCGCTCTGCATCACGCCATAGCCGTCGTCGAGATTGCCGACGCCGTAAGGCTGCCAGCCACCCGCGGCGCCGGCGACCTTGGCCTGCAGCGACTTCATCGCCTCGCGCCGCTCGACCGCCTGGCGCACCGCGCCGTCGGGCACCGCGCCCGCGCGGCGATTGCGGTTGTCCTTGGCGGCGAGCAGTTCGGCCGGCGACTCCGGGTTGCGCAGACCTGCGCAGGCCTGCTCGCCACCGGCCTGCCGCAGCGGACGCTGCCCCTGCGGGCACGAGGCCGGCGCCGGTGCACTGCGATCGAGCGCGAAGAACGCCGCGCTCGCCGCAGCGATGGCGACGACCGGCAGCATCCGGCGGGCGGCGAACATCATGGCTTTTCCCCTGTTCGTTCTGTGACAGCGATAGACCGGCGATGCTGCGGTGCCGCCGTGCGGGTGTCCAGAGGGATTCCCCTGGCCGGCGCGTGCCGGGCGCGGCGATTTGCCCGATCATGCGCCGGATGAAGACCCGTGCAGAGACTCCCTGGACCTCGTGCTGGACCTCGTGGGCCAGTCAGCGATGGATCTGACGACCGGCTACGGCTGGGTGCTCGCGCTGTGGATCGGCGTGGCCATCGGCGCCGCCGGTCACGCGCTGATCAGCCGCCGCGATCCGCGCACCGCGTGGGGCTGGATCGCGGTGTGCTGGCTGTTCCCCTTCGCCGGGCCGGCGCTGTACTTCCTGTTCGGCATCAACCGCATCCGCACGCACGCGCAGCGCCTGGGCATGGACGCACGCGGCGACGGCGCGATCGGCCGCGCGCATGCCGACGACCTGCGCAACCGCCGTGCCGAGGGCGAGGTGATTCCGCCGTGGCTCGACGAACTGGCCCGCACCGCCGACCGCCTCACGCACCTGCCGCTGCTCGACGGCAACCGCATCGAGGTGCTGCACAACGGCGAGCAGGCCTACCCGCGCATGCTGGCCGCGATCGACGGCGCGCGGCGTTCGGTTGCGCTGGCGACCTACATCTTCGACAACGACGCGGTCGGCCGCCGCTTCGTCGAGGCCCTCGCGCGGGCCCAGGCGCGTGGCGTCGATGTGCACGTGATGATCGACGGCTTCGGCCAGCACTACTCGCTCGTGCCGATCACGCGCGAACTGCGCCGCGCCGGCATCGACCACGCGGTGTTCAATCCGTTGCGCCTGCTGCCGCCGTCACTGCATCTGAACCTGCGCAGCCACCGCAAGCTGCTACTGATCGACGGCGCGGTCGGTTACACCGGCGGCATGAACATCGGCCGTCGGCAGATGGTCGGCGAAGGCGGATCCGGCGCGGCGACCGACATGCAGTTCGAGCTGCGCGGGCCGATCCTGAACCAGCTCGGCCAGGTGTTCGCCGACGACTGGCGCTGGTGCGGCAAGCCGGAATGGCGCGTGCCGCCGGCCGCGGCCGGCGACGACCTCGGTGCCGCGTGCCGCGTGGTCACCGACGGGCCCAACGAGGATTTCGACCACCTGACGATGGTGCTGCAGGCGGCGATCTCGGCGGCACACCGCGAGGTGCGGATCATGACGCCGTACTTCCTGCCGCCCAACGAGATGATCGCCGAGCTGCAGGCGGCGGCGCTGCGCGGCGTGCGTGTCGAGGTGATCCTGCCGGCGCGCAGCAACCTGCCGTTCGTGCACTGGGCGACGCGCAACATGCTCGGCGAACTGCTGCGCTTCGGCGTGCGCGTGTATTACCAGCCGCCGCCGTTCTGCCACAGCAAGCTGTTCGTCGTCGATGGCGTCTATGCGCAGATCGGCAGCGCCAATCTCGATGCGCGCAGCCTCAAGCTCAACTTCGAGCTGACGGTGGAAGTCTACGACCGCGCCTTCGCGCAGACGCTGAACGCGCACTTCGACGCCGTGCGCACGCAGTCGCGGGACGTGCCGCTCGCCGAGATCGACGGACGTTCCCTGCCCGCGCGCCTGCGCGACGCCGCGTTCTGGCTGTTCTCGCCGTATCTGTAGCGCAGCCGCTACTTGTGTCCCTTGCCCTTGTCCGGCTTGCCCTTGCCGTGACCGCCGTCGCCGGGCCCACCGTGCTTGGCGCGGTAGGCCGGGACGTACACGTCGTTGTACCAGCGGTCCTGGACGAAATAGACCGGATAGCCGCAGGCGCCGTACTCGCGGCAATGCTTGCTCCACTTCTTGGCGTGCCCCGGCGGCACGTGCAGGTACATCGGCGGCCGCACCACGCCGACCGGAATGACGTCGATGACGACCGGCTGCGGGTAGATCAGCGCCGGGCGCGGGTAGTCGCCGATGTCGATCTGGCCGTAGAAACCAGGCTCGCCGATGCGGATCGACACGCCGACGTCGGCAGCGGCCGCCCATCCGGGCAGCGTTGCTGCGAGCAACAGGAACAGGATTCGTTTCATGGCATCCTCCGTGATGTGTCCAGCGCGTGAAGAACTGTCCGATAGCTTCACGTTCCCGTCTGAGCGCGAACTGAACGCTCAGGCACTGACGTCGATCGCGGCCCCGGACCGCGGCGGCGCCTCGCGGTACGGCCCGAGCGCCTGATCCACCTGCTCGCGGCGCAGCTCGATGGTCGCCTGCTGCAGTTCGCGTCCCGCACGCGCCGCCACCGCGCGGTCCTGGGTGGATGGATCGACCGGGGCCAAGGCCGCGGCGATGACGATGCGCATCTTGGCCACCGTGGCTTCCAGATCCCCGGCCACCGGCGCGGCGTCGATGCGCACCTCGCCGCCCACCGCATAGCGGCGCCCGTCGGGACCGGTCTGGTAGTCGAAGCGCGCCGGGCTGGTGTAAGGGCTGCCGACGGTGCGATGCGCCAGTTCATGGCGGCGCACCTGCTGGTCGCGCCGCTGCAATTCGCGCAGCCGCGCGTCCTCCGCCAGCCCGCCGGTCTGGCCCTGCAATGGCGTTGACGCGACCGACTCCATGTCACGCGAAGACGTCGAGCAGGCTGCCCAGCGTCTGATCGATGGTCTGGAAGACGCGGATCGAAGCCTCGGTCTGGCGCTGCGCCTGACGGCCCTCCAGCAAGGCCTCGATCGGCAGGCGGTCGGGACGTGTCGTGCCGGCCTGCGCCACCTGCAATGCCGACCGGTCCAGCGCTCGCAGGCCGGACCGCACGCCCAGCAACGCCGATGAACTGACCGAGTCGATCATCGCACCGCACCTCTGCATCCAGACTCTACGCCGCGGCGGTCACCCGTGCGCGCACGCCCCTTGGAGAATACATACTACGCCCAAGTCGCCGTGACGGGGCATAGCGGGCCACCGCCGGGGTCTGTTCCTGTGCGCGGGGCCAGGCGATCGGGCGACTGCGGACATCAGCGGGGGACGGAGCATGAACATCAGATCGTGGCTGGCGGTGGTGCTGCTCTGCACAACGGGCTGCAAGCCGCAGCAGCCGGTCGTCAGCGGCGACGCGACCGCCACGACACGCGCAGTCAATGCGAGCTTTGCGAAGGTCCTCAAGCTGGACGACCGCCAGGACTTCGACGACGCCGCGCGCGGCCTGATCGCCCGGCCGCAAGGCAAAATCGTCGGCGCCGACGGGTCGGTGCTGATGGACTTCGACGCCTGGACCTACATCCAGGGGCCGGCGCCCGACACCGTCAATCCGAGCCTGTGGCGCCACGCCCAGCTCAACGGCCAGGTCGGGCTGTTCAAGGTCCGTGACGGCATCCACCAGCTACGCGGCTTCGACATCGCCAACATGACGCTGATCGACGGCCGCTCCGGCTGGATCGTCGTCGATCCGCTGACCGCGAAGGAAAGCGCCGCCGCGGCGATCGCGTTCGCGCGCAAACACCTCGGCGACAAGCCCGTTTCGGCGGTGATCTTCACCCACAGCCACATCGACCACTTCGGCGGCGTGCTCGGCGTGCTGTCGGCCGAGGAAGCCGCGGCGCGCGGGGTACCGATCATCGCGCCGCAAGGCTTCCTCGAAGAAGCCACCAGCGAGAACGTACTGGTCGGTACCGCGATGGGCCGGCGCTCGACCTATCAATTCGGCCGCTCGCTGCCGCGCTCGGCCACCGGGCTGGTCGATGCCGGCCTCGGCCGCGCCGTCGTCTATGGCACCTTCGGCATCCTGACCCCGACCCAGACCATCACGCAGCCGACGCAGGAACTGGACGTCGATGGCCTCCGCTTCGTGTTCCACAACGTGCCGCATTCCGAAGCGCCGGCGGAACTGACCTTCTCGATACCGGAGCTGAAGGCCTATTGCGGCGCCGAGATCCTCGCGCAGACCATGCACAACCTGCTGCCGATCCGCGGCGCCAAGGTGCGCGACACGCTGCTGTGGAGCAACTACCTCGACCAGGCGCTCGACCACGCCGCCGGCGCGGAAGTCGCGTTCATGTCGCACAACTGGCCGGTGTGGGAAGCCGCGCGCATCCGCGAGTTCATCACCAAGCACCGCGACGTCTATCGCTACACCCACGACCAGACCGTGCGCCTGATGAACGCCGGCTACACCGCGCCGCAGATCGCCGAGCGCGTCAAACTGCCGGACTCGCTGGCCAGCTACTTCGGTACGCGCGGCTACTACGGCGACCTGCGCCACAACGTCAAGGCCGTGTACCAGCACTACCTCGGCATCTACGACGGCAACCCCGCGCACCTGGACCCGCTGCCGCCGGAGGACGTGTCGCGCCGCTACGTCGAGGCGATGGGCGGCGCCGCGAAGGTGATCGTCACCGCGCGCGAGGCCTACGCGCGCGGTGAATACCGCTGGGCTGCGGAACTGCTCAATCACGTGATGTTCGCGCAGCCCCGTGCGGACGGCGCCGCCGCTCTGCTCGCCGACACCTACGAGCAGATGGGCTACGTGGCCGAGTCGGCGACCTGGCGCAACAGCTATCTCACGGCTGCCAGCGAACTGCGCCATGGCATCCCCGACAGCGGTGGCCTCGATCGCACGAAACTGCTCGACGTGCTCGCGCACACGCCGGTCGAGCGCTTCCTCGACGCGATGGCCGGCAATCTCGACGGCCCGGCCGCCGCCAACCTCAGCCTGTCGATCAATCTCGTGCTCAAGGACACCGGACAGAGCTACGTGCTGTGGCTGGAAAACGGCGTGCTGCACCACCGCGCCGCAGCGCGCGATCCGACCGCCAACGCGACGCTGGAACTGACCAAGAACCTGTTCCTGAAGATGATGGTCGGCAACGCCGGCGTCGGCGACATGCTGCTCGGCGACGAGCTGTCGGTGCGCGGCAGCCGCGTCGATCTGGTGCGCTTCTTCAGCCTGTTCGACAAGCCGGACGGCCGGTTTGCGATCGTCAGCAAGTGAACGGCGGCTGCGTAGCCCCTGGAGCTGGGCGGACGCCCAACGCGAGGCTGTATGTGTGGGACGACCGGTTTTTGTGGCTCAGCCGCGATTTCAAGGGATCGATGACGCGGCGCTATGCCGCGAATGTCGTGCTGGCGCTGACCGACAAACCCTTCCTGTTGCGCCTGCCGCGCAAGTCCGCGCTGCCCTGCTGGGCGGCGCTGTGCTCGCCGCGCGCGCTGCGCTGCATCGATGCAACGGACACGCCGTTCCTGAGCCTCAACCTGGACCCGGACTGCAACGACGCCCGGCTCCTGGACACGGTCGCGCAAGGCCGGCCGGTAACCACGCTTCCGACCGACTTCTGCCTGCGCCATCGACCGGAGCTCCTGAAACTTCTCGATGGCGAGATGCACGCCCTGGCCGCGCGGGCCGCCGGCAATCTGATCGTCTACACCCTGGCCGGCCCCGCGCCAGTCCGCCACGTCGATGCACGCGTGCAGGATCTGTTGTGCTACCTGCGCCAGCATCAACTGGTCGACATCGACCTGACCGAGCTGGCGCAGCGCTATGGGTTGTCGCCGTCGCGCCTCGCGCACCTGTTCACCGAACAGGTCGGCCTGCCGATGAGCCAGTTCCTGCTGTGGATGAAGATGCGCCAGGCCGTTGCGATGATCCAGGGCGGCCGTTCGCTCACCGAGATCGCCCAGGCCTGCGGATTCTCCGACTCGTCCCACCTCACCCGCACCTTCAAGAACTTCTACGGCATCCAGCCGTCCCGGCTGGCCAACAGCAACTACGTTCAAGTTATGCTCTGCGAACGCGAATAGTCTTCCGGGTCCGGATACCCAGACAGGTATGAGGTGTCCGATCTGGAGGAGCCATGATCAATCCCAAATCGATGCTGTTGCGGGCGCGTTACGCCGCGGCCTGGGCGCTGACCGCGCTGCTGGGCGGCACGGGCTGCAACGGCGCCAACACCGGGCCGCACACGCCCGACGTCATTCCGCCCGCGGACAACCCGCTCGAGCTGGTCGAAACCCTGCAGCTCGGTCCGCGCCTGCAGGAACTTGTGTTCAGCACGCCGGCGATGCCCGCCGACGGCGACCCGGACACCTCCATCTACGGCAGCCCGCGCGTTCGCGTGCTGCTGCCCTCCGGGTACGAGGGCTCAAGCCAACGCTATCCGGTGCTGTATCTGCTGCACGGCGCGGTCGGCAACTACAAGGTCTGGGTCGACCGGCTCGATGCGGAAGCGCTCACGGCCGACTTGCCCCTTATCGTCGTGATGCCGGACGGCGGCCCGGTCGGGCTCTACAGCGACTGGTACAACAACGGCCTCGGCGGTATCCCGATGTACGAGACCTATCACATCGCCCAGCTCGTGCCCTGGATCGACGCGCACTACCGGACCGTCGCAGCGCGTGAAGGTCGCGCTATCGCCGGCCTCTCGATGGGCGGCTTCGGCGCGATGAGCTACGCCGCGCGCCACCCTGACCTGTTCGCCGCTGCCGCGGCATTCTCCGGCGCGGTGGACAGCAACGTGGTAGGGCAGCAGGCGGTCACGCCAGAAACCGTCTGGGGACCTCGCGAATCCGAGGAAGTGCGCTGGCGCGGGTCCAATCCGGTGGACCTTGCGCCCAACCTCGCCGGATTGAATCTTCAGTTGCGAACCGGCAACGGCATGCCGGGTAACGGCAGCCAGTCCGTGGATCCGGTCGAGATGACCGTGCACGAGGAGAGCACGAACATGCACCTGGCGCTGAACGCCCTCGGCTATCCACACCTGTGGGACGACTACGGCCCCGGCGGTCACGCCCACACATACTGGCGCCGCGACCTGGAACTGAGCCTGCCGATCTTCATGGACGTCTTCACCCATCCCGCGCCGGCGCCGTCACAGGTCCGTTATCGAAGCATCAGCGCGGACTACCGCGTGTTCGGCTGGCGGGTCACGCTCGACCGCCCGGTATTGGAGTTCAGCGAATTGAGCGCTGCCAGCGCCGCCGGATTCACCCTGAGCGGTTCGGGCGGCGCTCTCGTGACGACGCCGGCGTTCTACAAACCGGGCATGGACTATTGCATCGACCGCAACTATGAAGCCGGCGCGGATTCACGACTGATCCGCGCCGACCCGCTGGGGCAGCTGCAGATCCCCGTACCGCTGGGCAGCGCAAACCTGTTTCAGCAGTACACGCCCGAAGCCGACGCCGCCGGCACGCAGGTGTATTCGACGACGGTAGCCATCGCACCGGCGCCGTAGCGCAATCCGCAATTCCGGACGGATTCTCATGACGAAGTACAGAACCCAGCCGCGACACTTCCTGCTTTCCGCATCGGCCGTGGCGATGACCGCGCTCGGCATCGCCGGCTGCGGCAGCGACCGCATTGATCCGCCCGCAGGTCCGGACGGTGCGCTGCCGCCAGCGCTGGTCGGCGTCGACACGCTGCGCCAGTGGCAAAGCGAGATCGATCAGTTCGGCGGCGGCCTGCGGCCCACCGGCAGCGACGCCGAACATGCCTATATCGGCCATCTTGCCGCGCAGATCCGGGCGATGGGCGTGGACGTGACCCTGGAGCCGTACAGCTTCAAGCGCTGGATTCCGGCTGGCGCCGAGTTGGCGACGCGCGACGGCGACGCCGTGTCGCCGGTCGCGATCGCCAACTACATCCCGCAGGCCGGCGTCACCGGCGCGACGCCGGTCGAGGCGCAGGTGGTGTACGTCGCCGGCCTGAGCAACGTCGCGGCCAGCGCCATTCTCGTCAGCAGCCTGAACAACCAGGACCCGGCCGGCGGCCTCGATCAATTCATGCAGCAGCTCGCGCTGCTCACCGGCGAACTGGGCACCACGGGCGGCACGCTGCAGGCCGCGCTGGGTAGCCAGGACGTCGCCGGAAAGATCGTGCTCTTCGACGTTCCCCGCCCGACGCTGCCGATCGGCGCGCTGACCAGCCTGGCCGTGCACGTCAACGATCGCGATGGCACGATGGGCCCGACCACGCCGTACGCACGGCCGTTCCTCGACATGCTGTTCGTCCCGGAAATCCTGTCGGCGCTGCAGGCTGCCGGTGCCGTTGGCGCGATCGGCGTCCTCGACTATCCGCAAGAGGCGGCGCGCGGCACCTACCACCCGTTCTTCATGCCGTCCGAATCCTGGTCGACCGTCCCCGGTGTCTATGTCGACCGCGCCACCGGCGCCGCGCTGAAGGAACGCCTGTCCACAGCGGCGCCCCTGTATGCGCAGCTGCGCGTCGAAGCCGTGCAGGACGACGGCAGCTCCAACAACCTGGTTGCGGTTCTGCCCGGCAAAAGCGCGCTGGAGCTGATCGTCAGTTCGCACACCGACGGCACCAATTCCATCGAGGACAACGGCCCAGTGGCGATGCTGGCGATGATCGACTATTTCGCGCGGATTCCCGCCGAACAGCGGCCGCGCGGCCTGCGCTTCGTCTTCACCGGCGGCCACTTTGCCGGCAGCGCCGGTATCAAGGCCTACTGCGAAGCGCATCTCGCCGAACTGCTGCCGACCGTGCTCGGCGTGATCGAGATCGAACACATCGGCGCTCGCGAATGGCTGGAGCATTCGCCCGGCGCGATGGGCCTAACCGGCTTGAACGAACCGCAGGTGCTGATCGCCCCCGTCACCGACGCCTATCTCGCCGAAGCGACGCGATTCGCCGACCAGTTCGATCGCAGCATGGTGCTGCCGCAGGACTTTCCGTTCGGCGAGGGCCAGTACTACCGCAACATCGCGCAGCTGCCGTATATCCAGTACATCACCGGGCCGGTGTATCTGCTCAACCACGGCATCCCCGAAGTCACCAGCCAGTTCACCGACTACGAGCTTGCGCACCGGCAGGTACAGGCATTCGTGCAAATGGTGATCAATCTGTCGCTCGAACCAGCCGGCAATCTGCGTCCTGAACTGGCGGCAATCGATGATTGACACAGGCCGGCTTGCACCGGCAGGCGGCGCGCCTCCTGATGTGGCATAAGCAATGCCACGCGTTGAATTCGGGGGAAAGAAAAGTGACTGTTTCGCGCAAAGCGCTGTGCGTGGCCTACGGTCTGATCGCGCTGCTGGCGCTGGTCGGCACCTGGGGCAACAACCTCGCCTATCTCGGCGGCAGTTTCGTCGAGGCCAACCGCGCGTTCTGGTCGGATACGCTGGCGAATCCGGCGAGCCGCTCGATCACCGCGGACCTGTTCTTCCTGGTGCTGGCGGTGTTCGTGTGGATGGTGCTGGAGGCGCGCCGGCTGCGCATGCGCGGCGTCTGGCTGTACCTGCTGTTCGGCAGCCTCGTCGCGATCAGCGTCACCGTGCCGGTGTTCCTGATCCTGCGTGAGCGGGCGCTGGCCACGGCACAGCCCGGCGACCGCGCCGGAACGCTGCATCCGGCCGATGTCGCGGGACTGGTCGTCGTCGCCGCCCTGACGCTCGCCTACACCGCCGTGACGCTGCTGCGCAGCGCCGCCTGACGGCTCAGCCGCCGGCGACGCGCACCAGCGTGCGGCCCTGCACCGTGCCGGCGATGAGGTCCTCGCAGGCGGCGGGCAGATCTTCGAGCGTGATCTCGCGCGTCACCAGCCGGTCGAGCATGCGCGGCTTCCACTCGCCGGACAGCCGGGCCCAGAGTTCCTCGCGCCACGGCCGCGGGCATTCGACCGAGTGGATGCCCAGCAGCGACACGCCGCGCAGGATGAAGGGCATCACCGTGGTCTGCAGCTCGTGCGACTGCGCCAGGCCGATGCTGGCGATGTTGCCCCACGGCCGCGTCGTGCGCGTCAGCCAGGCCAGCGTCTCGCCGCCGAGATTATCGACCGCGCCGCCCCACAGCGCCGATTCGAGCGGGCGCTTGCCCATCTCCAGCGACTGGCGCGCGACGATCTGGTCCGCGCCCAGCGCCTTGAGGTAGGCGTCGGCCGCGCCGGCCTTGCCGGTGATCGCGTGCACGGTGAAGCCGGCGCGCTTGAACAGGTCGATGGCGATCGAACCGACGCCGCCGGTCGGGCCGGTGATGGCGATCGGTCCCATGTCGGGGCTCTGGTGATTTTCGAGCATGCGGCGCAGCGCCAGCGCGGCGGTGAAGCCGGCGGTGCCGATCGCCATCGCCTCGCGCAGACTGAGGTTATGCGGCAGCGGCACGAGGATGCTCGCCGGCAGGCGCG
Source organism: Fontimonas sp. SYSU GA230001 (assembly GCF_040066175.1). Taxonomy (NCBI): domain Bacteria; kingdom Pseudomonadati; phylum Pseudomonadota; class Gammaproteobacteria; order Nevskiales; family Nevskiaceae; genus Fontimonas; species Fontimonas sp. SYSU GA230001. The sequence goes on along the minus strand of NZ_JBEAAM010000017.1, from coordinate 56,043 downwards.
CGACTTCGGCGTAGCCGCCGTCGAGCGCCTCGCCGATGTTGCAGCCGGTGACGAGCACCGGGTCGCCTGGCTTGTAGCGCGCATCGGCGCTGGACTCGACCGTGCCGGCGAGGTCGATGCCCGGCACCTTCGGATAGCCCTTGAGGATGCGGCCCTTGCCGGTGACGGCCAGCGCGTCCTTGTAGTTGATGCCGGTCCAGGCGACGCGCACGACGACGTCGCCGGGCGACAGGTCGTCGAGGCCGAGCTGCTCGAAGCGGGCGACGGTGGACTTGTCCTGGGCGTGGACGCGGAGCGCTTTGAAGCGGGTCATGGTCGTTGGCTCGATGAGGGTCGTTTCGACAAGGCGCAGCGGCGGCGCGAGAATGCAGGCCCGGAGTTTGGACCAAGTCGCCGCCGTCCTGCCATGCCCCAGTACATCAAGAACCCGCCCCTGCTCGAAGCCGATCTCGCCGCCGACCCGCTGACGCAGCTCGACCGCTGGCTCGGCGATGCCGAGAGCGCCGGCCTGCACGAGCCGACGGCGATGACGCTGGCGACCGTCGATGCGCACAACCGGCCGTCGGCGCGCATCGTCCTGTTCAAGGGCTTCCACGACGGCGGCCTGACGTTCTACACCAGCTACGTCGGCCGCAAGGGTCGCGAGCTGGCGCAGAACCCGCACGTGGCACTGGTGTTCTGGTGGGACAAGCTGGAGCGTCAGGTGCGCATCGAGGGCCGCATCGAACGGCTGCCGCGCGAGATCTCGCGCCAGTACTTCTACCTGCGGCCGCGCGAATCGCAGATCGGCGCGATCACCTCGCGCCAGAGCGAGGTCGTCGCCAGCCGCGAGGCGCTGGACCGACGCTACGACGACAACGTCGCGCGCTACGCCGGTGAGGAGATTCCGTTCCCGGAGACCTGGGGCGGCTACCGCGTCGAGCCGCGCGTCGTCGAGTTCTGGCAGGGTCGGCTCGGCCGCCTGCACGACCGCCTGCAGTACACGCGCGACGGCAGCGGCTGGCGCATCGAGCGGCTGGAGCCTTGATGTTCAAGCGCGCTGCGACCGCGCTGGCGCTCGCGCTGTGCGTCTGCGGCGCGCAGGCCGGCTACGTGCCGCGCGCGCAGGTCGAAGCGGCGGCCGCGACGGCCGCGATCGAGGCCAAGGCCTACGCCGACGAAGCGGCGCTGGTCGGCGCACTGCTGCACGCGCAGTCCCGGAGCGTCGTCGAGCCGCTGCCCAGCGAGGCGCGGCTGCTGCGCCTGCTCGAACGTCTGCGCGAAGTCACCGCGCCCGCCGACGCGACCCGCGCCGCCGTCGCCGGTCTGCTCGACCACGCGCCACAGACCTGGACCGATCCGGTCGATCCCGAGCAGCGCACGCGCCAGATGCCGGCCTTCGCCGTCGCCGGCGCGGCGCGGGCGACGCTGCAGCGCTGGAACCAGACGCGCGACGAGGCCCGGGTGCGCGCCGCGCTGGCGCGCGCCGATGTGGACGCACTGCGCGGCACGGCGCCCGCAGCGCTGGCCGCCGTCGCCGCGCGCGCCGATGCGCGCGAGCTGGCGCTGCTGCGTGCCGCGGACATCGCCGATCCGCGCCTGCAGCGCACACTGTTCGAGCGCAGCGCGGACCCGCAGCTGGCGCTGCACCTGCTGCGACAGCGCGCCGACCCGGAAGGGCTGCGCCTGGTCGCCGGCATCGACGCGGTGCTGGCGCCCGCAGCGGCCGTGGCCGTGCTGACCGACGCGCGGCTGGATGCCGGCTACCGCTCGGCGGCGCGGCTCGCACTGGGCCGGCTCGTTGTTCTGGAGCCGGCGGCGCGGACGCATCTGCTCGACACGCTCGGCGATGCCGATGGCGCATCGAGCGCGGCGGCGCTGGCGCGCGCGGAGGACGCGGTCGCGCTGAGCGCGCTGTCGCGCCTCGTGATGATCGAGGACGACGGTCCGCGCCTGCGTCACGCCGTGCTCGCGCTGCGCCTGAGCGACGATCCGGCCGCCCGCGCCGCGCTGCGCGCATTCGTCGCCGACGACGCGCGGCCCGCAGCGCTGCGCGCAGAGGTGCGCACATGGCTGCGCTGAGCCGCCTGCTGGCCATGCTGGTCGCGCCCGCCGCGCTTGCCGCCCAGGCGCAACTGCTGACCTTCACCGAAACCAGCCGCGAGACCAACGAGATTCCGCTCGGCTACCCGGTGCCGATGCCGGTGGACTCGCTGACGCCGGTCGATGGTTTTCGCAGCTACGCCGCGTTGCGCGCGCGCCTGGCCGCACTCGATACCGACAGCACGGACATCACCGAGGTCGAGATCGGCAGGACGGTCGGCGACCGTCCGATCCACGCCTACCGCATCGGCGACGCGGACACGACCACGACCGAAGGTTTCGCCGAGCCCGCGGCACTGATCAACGGCGGCATCCATGCGCGTGAGTGGGCCAGCCCGGAAGTCGTCGCCGGTCTGGTCGAGCGCTTCGCCCAGCGCCGTGGCGACGGCGGTTTCTACCGCTACCTGCTCGACAACCTCAGCCTGGTGGTGATTCCGGTGCTCAACGTCGATGGCTTCCTGCACACGCAGCGCCATCCGACGCAGACCCTGCAGACCGAGTATGCCGGGGATGCCATTCCGGCCGGCGTGCCGGCCGAATACCGCAACTACCCGCGCGACGGCCGCATGCGCCGCAAGAACCTGCGCGACGTGGACGAGAACCTCTGCCCCGCCGTGCACTCCGGCTGCATGAACGGCGTGGACCTCAACCGCAACAGCGATTCGCGCTTCTTCGATTCCGGCAACCAGAACAGCGACGACGTCGGATCACTGCTGTATCACGGCGCCTTCGGCGGCTCCGAACCGGAGACGCAGGCGCTGTACGCCGCGGCGGATCTCGCGCCGCGCGCCCGTCTGCGCTTCTATGCGGACACGCACTCGTTCTCGCGCGTGTTCTTCGGCGTCGATACCGGCGTGCGCCGCCGCGACACGCTCGCGCGCCGGCTCGCCGAACGCATGAGTGCGGCGACCACCGGCGACGCCGGCCGCTATCCCTACGATCCGTCGCCGCCGGACTACGGCATCGGCAGCACCGACGAGTATTTCGGCTTCGGCCTGCAGATTCCGTCCTACACGCTGGAAATCGAGCCGCAGAGCGACAGCGCGCGCGAGGGCTACGGCGGCTACGGCTATCACCACGACGGCTTCATCCTGCCGGATGCGCAGATCGCGCGCGTGCGTGCCGAACTGGCCGACGCCTACGGCCTGGGCCTGTACCGCATCGCCGGGCCGCCGGTGCTGCTGTCCGCGCAGATCCGCCGCGCGGACGACGGCCGCATCGTCTATGCGGCGCGCTGGCAGCGCAGCGGCGCCGCCCGGCGCCTGCAGGTGGATACACGCGAGGCCCTGCAGGCCGAAGTCGATTACCGGCTGTGGCTGGGCTTCGACAAGCCGATGCGCGTCCGCGACGCCGCCGGCGCGGTCACGCAGTACCGTGGCCAGAACGCGCCGCTGGCGCCGGCCATCGCCGTCGAGGGTCTCGATCGCACGGGCGCCGCGTTCCGGTTCGATCTGCAGACGACCGCCGACGGCTGGCTCGAAGGCGGCGACGGCGCGCCGGATGGCCGTCTGCGCTATGCCGACGACGCGTATGCGCTCGACTTCCGCCTCCCGGCCAGCCTGCCGCTGGCCGACGCACGCCGCGCGAACCTGCGCGTGGACGTGCAGGACCTGTCCGGCCAGGCACTCGATGCCGATCCGGCCACCGTGCTCGACTGGGCCGCCGGCTGGAGCGGCTACGAGGACGAGCAGGGCCGCGACGACACCGATTCCGGCGGCGCCGACCGCACGCAGGTGCTCGTCGGCGATGGCGACTCCGGCAGCGGCGGCGGTGGCGGCGGCGCGCTGGGCCATGCCGCGCTGCTGGCGCTGAGCCTGCTCGGCCTCAGCCGCGTCCGGCAGCGGATTCCGTCGTCGCGATGAGCCGTTCGCGCAGCCAGCGGTTGGCCGGGTCGTTGTCCACGCTGGCGTGCCAGTACAGATAGGCATCCATCGACGGCATCTGCATCGGGAATGACAGGATGCGGTTGCCGAACTGCTTGTTGGCAATGCGCGCATAGCGCTCCGGCATGGTCAGCAGCAGGTCGGTCTCGCTGACCACGCGGCACGCCGCGAAGTAGTGCTGGCAGCGCAGGCGGATGCGCCGCCGCAGTCCCTGGCGGTTGAGTTCGACGTCCTCCAGCCCCGGCCCGCTGCGCCGGGAACTGACCAGCACGTGGTGTGCGCGCAGGTAGGCGGCGAGATCGAACGCCTTCCTCGTCGCCGGATGGTTGCGGCGCGCGACGACGACGAGCCGGTCCATCGAGATGCGCTGGTGGCGCACGTCCTCCGATACCGGCAGCAGCACGTCGAGCGCGGCATCGAGGCCGCCGGACGCCAGCTCCGACTCCAGCGTGCGGCGGTCGGCGCGGATCGCGCTGATGTCCACCGACGGCGCGTCGCGCGCGACCTCGACCATCAGCGGCGGCAGCACCATCGCTTCGAGCACGTCGCGCACGGCGATGTTGAAATGCCGCTGGGTCGTCGCCGCATCGAACTGCTGCACCTCGTTGAGCGCGACTTCGAGGCTGTGCAGCGCGCGCCGCACCGGCTGCGTCAGGCTGCGCGCCAGCGGCGTCGGCACCATGCGCCGGCCCTCGCGCACGAACAGCGGATCGCCGAACAGCTCGCGCAAACGGCCGAGCGCGTGGCTGATCGCCGGCTGCGTCAGGTGCAGCTTCTCGCCGGCCCGGGTGATGCCGCCCTCGCTGAAGATCGCGTCGAGCACGACCAGCAGGTTCAGGTCGATGCGGTTCAGCTGCATGGCCATGAATGCATGAATATTATTTTTTGTGATTCACATTATTCATTGGACCGATCCTAGGCTGGCGCCTAGGCTGGCGCAACTTCCAGGAGCCCGGAGCGCCCGATGACGACCGCCAACCCCACCCCGCCGCCCAAGGCGATGTTCGACCTCAGCGGCAAGCTGGCGCTCGTCACCGGCGCCAGCCGCGGCATCGGCGAATCGATTGCCAGGACGCTGGCCGCCTACGGTGCGCAGGTCATCGTCTCCAGCCGCAGGATCGACGGCTGCGAGCGCGTCGCGTCCGAGATCCGCGCCGCCGGCGGCAAGGCCGAGGCGTTTGCCTGCCACATCGGCGAGATGGCGCAGATCGACGCGGTGTACGCACACGTCGAGAAGACGCACGGGCGTCTCGACATCCTGGTCAACAACGCCGCGGCCAATCCCTACTTCGGCCCGATCGCCGACACCGATCTCGGCGCGTTCCAGAAGACCGTGGACGTCAACATCCGCGGCTATTTCTTCATGTCCACGCAGGGCTACAAGCTGATGAAGCGCGGCGGTGGCGGCAGCATCGTCAACACCGCCTCGGTCAACGGCGTGATTCCGGGTCCCTTCCAGGGCATCTACTCGATCACCAAGGCGGCGGTGATCTCGCTGACGCAGGCCTGCGCCAAGGAATGGGCACCGGACGGCGTGCGCGTCAACGCGCTGCTGCCCGGCATCACCGACACCAAGTTTGCGTCCGCGCTGGTCAACAACCCGCAGATGATGAAGCTCATGGGTGGCAAGGTGCCGATGGCGCGCGTCGCGCATCCCGACGAAATGGCCGGCGCGGTGCTGTACCTCGTCTCGCCGGCGGCGAGCTACACCACCGGCGTCTGTCTGAACGTCGATGGCGGTTACCTGACGGCGTAAGTGCGGGAGCGCAGGAGGATGAAGGATCTCAAGGACAAAGTCGCCGTCATCACCGGCGCCGGCAGCGGCTTCGGCCGCGAGCTGGCGCTGCTGTGCGCCGCCGAGAACATGCGCCTGGTGCTGGCGGACATCGACGCGGCCGGCCTCGAAGGCACGCAGGCGCTGCTGCCCGCCGGCACCGCAGCGCTGCTGCAGCGCTGCGACGTGTCCCAGGCCGACTCGGTGCAGGCGCTGGCCGAGCGGACCTACGCGCAGTACGGCGCCGCGCACCTGCTGTTCAACAACGCCGGCGTCGCCGTCGCCGGTCCGACGTGGACGACCACCACCGACGAGTGGCGCTGGGTGCTGGGCGTGAACCTGATGGGCGTCGTGCACGGCGTGCAGGCGTTCGTGCCGCGCATGCTCGCGCAGCAGGACGAATGCCACGTCGTCAACACCGCCTCGGTCGCCGGCCTGCTGTCGGTGCCGGCGTCCAGCGTGTACTGCGTCAGCAAGCACGGCGTCGTCACGCTGTCCGAGTGCCTGCACCACGAGCTGCGCGCTGCCGGCGCCAGAATCCACGTCTCGGTGCTGTGCCCGGCCTTCGTCAACACCGGCATCGCCGACTCCGGCCGCCACCGTCCACCGGAACTGTCGGCCGCGAATCCGCTCGCCGAGGCCTACGAGGCGCGCGTGCGCAAGGCGGTGCGCTCGGGGAAGATCAGCGCCGCCGAGGTCGCGCGGATCACGATGGACGCGGTCAAGGCCGACCGCTTCTACATCCTGACCCACCCCAACATCAAACCCGCGATCGAGGCGCGCATGCGCGACATCCTCGACGAGCGCGCACCGACCAACCCGATGCCATGACCATAGTTCGTCATTCCCGCGAAGGCGGGAATCCACGGGACAACCCGAACACTGGATGCCCGCCTGCGCGGGCATGACGAAAGCCGCCAAGGACCGCTCAAATGAAAGCCCTGCTCTGCAAGACCTTCGGCCCGCCCGAGACGCTCGTCGTCGAGAACGTGCCCGACCTCGTGCCCAACGAGAACCAGGCGCTGGTGCGCGTGCACGCCGCCGGCGTGAACTTCCCGGACACGCTGATCATCCAGAACAAGTACCAGTTCAAGCCGGAACTGCCGTTCTCGCCCGGCGGCGAATGTTCGGGCGTCGTCGCCGCGGTCGGCGCCAAGGTGAAGAACGTCAAGCCCGGCGACAAAGTGATCTGCTTCACCGGCTGGGGCGCGTTCGCGGAAGCAGTGCTCGCCGACGCGCGTGCGCTGATCCCGATGCCGGCGGAACTGGACTTCGTCACCGCGGCGTCGTTCGTGATGACCTACGCGACCTCGTACCACGCGCTCAAGGACCGCGCCGCGCTCAAGGCCGGCGAGACGCTGCTGGTGCTCGGCGCCTCCGGCGGCGTCGGGCTGGCCGCGATCGAGATCGGCAAGGCGCTGGGCGCCAAGGTCATCGCCGCGGCGTCGAGCGCGGAGAAGCTCGCGGTGTGCAAGGACCACGGCGCCGACGAGACGCTCGATTACACGACCGAGGACCTGAAGGCGCGGCTCAAGGAGATCACCGGCGGCAAGGGCGTGGACGTGGTCTATGACCCGGTCGGCGGCGACTACAGCGAGGCCGCGTTCCGCTCGATCGCCTGGCGTGGGCGGCATCTCGTCATCGGGTTCGCCAACGGCGAGATCCCGAAGCTGCCGCTGAACCTGCCGCTGCTCAAGGGCGCCTCGCTCGTCGGCGTGTTCTGGGGCGACTACGCCCGGCGCGAGCCGATGAACAACCTGATGGACCTGCGTGCGCTGCTCGGCTGGCTCAAGGAAGGCAGGCTCAAACCGCACATCGCCGGCACCTTCCCGCTCGAGCGCGGCGGTGAGGCGATCCGCCAGCTGATGGACCGCAAGGTGTCGGGCAAGCTCGTCGTCACGCCGCAGGGGTCCTGAGATGAGTGCGACCATTCCAGTCCAGGAACGCCATCGCTTCGACGTCGCGGCGCTGCAACGCTACATGCAGCAGCACGTCGCCGGCTTCTCCGGCGAGCTGAGCGTCGAGCAGTTCAAGGGCGGCCAGTCGAACCCGACCTACAAGCTGACGGCCGGCGGCACGTCCTACGTGCTGCGGCGCAAGCCGCCCGGCAAGCTGCTGGCGTCGGCGCACGCGGTCGATCGCGAGTACGCGGTCATCACCGCACTGGCCGCAACCGACGTGCCGGTCGCCAAGACCTACTGCCTGTGCGAGGACGACGGTGTCATCGGCACCGCCTTCTACATCATGGAGCACGTCGAGGGCCGCATCCTCTGGGATCCGGCGCTGCCGGGCTACACGCCCGACGTGCGGCGCGCGATGTTCGACGAGATGAACCGCGTGATCGCCGCGCTGCACCGGGTCGATTACGCGAAGATCGGACTCGCCGACTACGGCAAGCCGGGCAACTACTTCGCGCGCCAGATCGGCCGCTGGACCAAGCAGTACCGCGCCTCCGAGACCGAGCGCATCGACGCGATGGATCGCCTGATCGCCTGGCTGCCCGAGCACATCCCGCCGGGCGAGGACACCAGCATCGTCCATGGCGACTATCGCCTCGACAACATGATCTTCCACCCGACCGAGCCGCGCGTGCTCGCGGTGCTGGACTGGGAGCTGTCCACGCTGGGCCACCCGCTCGCCGACTTCGCCTACCACTGCATGACCTGGCACATCCCTGCCGGCGTGTTCCGCGGCCTGGGCGGCGTCAGGCTCGCCGAGCTCGGCATCCCCACGGAAGCGGAGTACGTGCGCATGTACTGCGCGCGCACCGGGCGCAGCGGCATCGATCCCGATCACTGGGATTTCTACATGGCCTACAACCTGTTCCGGCTCGCGGCGATCCTGCAGGGCATCGCCGGGCGCGTGAAGGACGGCACCGCGGCCAGTGCCCAGGCCGCGCAGATGGGCGCGGCGGCGCGGCCGCTGGCCGATCTCGCATGGGCCCAGGTCGAGAAGATCCTGGGCCGCCGCTGAACACACGGAGTTACCGATGAGCTTCGAATACTCGCCGAAGACCCTCGACCTGATGAAGCGTCTCAACGCCTTCATGGACGAGCACATCTATCCCAACGAACAGCGCTTCCTGCAGGAAGTCGCCGAAGGCGACCGCTGGCAGCCGACGCGGATCATCGAGGAGATGAAGGCGAAGGCGAAGGCCGCGGGACTGTGGAACCTGTTCCTGCCCGAATCGGAGTACGGCGCCGGCCTGACCAATCTGGAGTACGCGCCGCTGTGCGAGATCATGGGCCGCGTGCTGTGGGCGCCCGAGGTGTTCAACTGCTCCGCGCCCGACACCGGCAACATGGAGGTGCTGGTGCGCTATGGCACGCCGGAACAGAAGGAACGCTGGCTCAAGCCGCTGCTCGATGGCCAGATCCGCTCGGCGTTCGCGATGACCGAACCGGAGGTCGCATCGAGCGACGCGACCAACATCGCCTGCCGCATCGAGCGCGACGGCGACGAATACGTCATCAATGGCCGCAAGTGGTGGACCTCCGGCGCCAACGACCCGCGCTGCAAGATCTTCATCGTGATGGGCAAGTCCGACCCGGACAATCCCAGCCGGCACCAGCAGCAGTCGATGATCCTGGTGCCGCGCGACACGCCCGGCGTGAAGATCCTGCGCCATCTGCCGGTGTTCGGTTACGACGACGCGCCGCACGGTCACGCCGAGGTCGTTCTCGAAAACGTGCGCGTCCCCGCTTCGAACATGCTGCTCGGCGAAGGCCGCGGCTTCGAGATCGCGCAGGGGCGCCTGGGCCCCGGTCGCATCCATCACTGCATGCGCCTGATCGGTCTGGCCGAGCGCGCACTGGAGAAGATGTGCAAGCGCACGCTCACGCGCGTGGCCTTCGGCAAGCCGGTCGCGGCGCAGACGGTGACGCTGGAGCGCATCGCCGAGTCGCGCATCCTCATCGACTCGGCGCGCCTGCTCACCCTCAAGGCCGCGTACATGATGGACACCGTCGGCAACAAGGTCGCGGCCAAGGAGATCGCGATGATCAAGGTCGCGGCGCCGAACATGGCCTGCCAGGTCATCGACTGGGCGATCCAGGCGCATGGCGGCGGCGGCGTCACCGACGACTTCGGCCTGTCCTATGCCTACGCACAGGCACGCACGCTGCGGCTGGCCGACGGCCCCGACGAAGTGCATCGCAATGCCATCGGCAAGATGGAACTGGGCAAGTACGTGTCCAAGGAAGCGGTGCAGGCCTACGTCAGCAGCAGCCGCGTGTCGCGCTCATGAATAAAAACCGCCAATTCAAGCTCGCCCGCCGTCCGCAGGGCATGGTGCAGCGCGCCGACTTCGAGTTCGTCGAAACGCCGGTGCCGGAGCCGGGCGAGGGCCAGTTCCTGGTGAAGAACGAATACCTCTCGCTCGATCCGGCGATGCGCGGCTGGATGAACGAGGGCAAGTCCTACGTGCCGCCGGTGGGTCTGGGCGAGGTGATGCGCGCCGGCGCGGTCGGCAGGATCGTCGCATCGAAGCATCCACAGTTCGCCGTCGGTCAACACGTCGTCGGCCTGTTCGGCGTGCAGGACTACGCGATCTCCAACGGCAAGGGCGTGACCCCGGTCGATCCCGAGCTCGCGCCGCTGCCGGTGTACCTGGGCACGCTGGGCATGCCCGGCATGACCGCGTACTTCGGCCTGCTCGAAGTCGGCCAGCCCAAACCCGGCGAGACCGTCGTCGTCTCCGGCGCGGCCGGTGCAGTCGGCCAGGTGGTCGGCCAGATCGCGAAGATCAAGGGCTGCCGCGCCGTCGGCATCGCCGGCGGTGCCGACAAGTGCCGCTACGTCGTCGATGCGCTCGGCTTCGATGCCTGCATCGACTACAAGGCCGAAGACGTGAAGAAGGCGCTGAAGACTCATTGTCCGCAGGGCGTCGATGTGTATTTCGACAACGTCGGCGGCGACATCCTCGACGCCGTGCTGACGCAGCTGGCGATGCACGCGCGCATCGTCATCTGCGGGGCGATCTCGCAGTACAACAACACCGCGCCGGTGAAGGGCCCGAGCAACTACCTGTCGCTGCTGGTCCACCGCGCCAGCATGAAGGGCATGGTCGTGTTCGACTGGGCCGACCGCTACGGCGAGGCCGCGCGCGAGATGGCCGGCTGGCTCGCGTCCGGCAGGCTGAAGACGCGCGAGGACATCGCCGAGGGTCTGGAGACGTTCCCGGAAACGCTGCTGAAGTTGTTCAAGGGCGAGAACATCGGCAAGCTGGTGCTGAAGCTGTAGCAGGCGGTGAAGATCGCGGCCACGGCCGCGACATTCGGGGGAGAGTCAATGAACAAGCCGCAGACGCCGGCCGCGCCCGGCGGCGAGGCCTACGCGTGGTTCGTCGTCGCGATCCTGATGATCGCCTACGTGTTCTCGTTCGTGGACCGGCAGATCCTCAATCTGCTGGTGGGACCGATCCGCCGCGACCTGGGCATCAGCGACACGCAGATGAGCCTACTGATGGGCTTTTCGTTCGCGATCTTCTACACGATCCTCGGCATCCCGCTCGGCCGGCTCGCCGACAGCAAGAGCCGGCGCGGGCTGATCGCCGCCGGCGTCGTCGTCTGGAGCGTGATGACCGCGCTGTGCGGCACCGCCAAGCACTACGGCCAGCTGTTCCTGTATCGCGTCGGCGTCGGCGTCGGCGAGGCGGCGCTGTCGCCCGCCGCGTTCTCGATGATCGCCGACTACTTTCCGCCGCAGCGGCGCGCCACCGCGATCAGCGTCTATTCGATGGGCATCTTCCTCGGCGCGGGCCTGGCCTTTCTGGTCGGCGGCCTGGTGATCCGCTTCGCCGCCGCGCAGGGCGCGGTCGTGCTGCCGGTCGTCGGCGAGATCCGGCCGTGGCAGCTGGTGTTCCTGATCCTCGGCGGCGCCGGCGTGCTGTTCAGTTTCGCCTTCCTGCTCGTGCGTGAACCGCCGCGGCACGGCGCCGCCGCCACGGTCGCACCGTTCGGCGAAGTCTTCGCCTATCTGTGGCGCAACCGGCGCACGGTGCTGTGCCACAACCTCGGCTTCGCGATGCTGGCGTTCTGCTCGTACGGCACCGGCGCCTGGATCCCCAGCTTCTTCGTGCGCACGCACGGCTGGGACGCCGGCCAGGTCGGCATCGTCTATGGCCTGATCGTGATGGTCTTCGGCTCGGCCGGCATCGTCTTCGGCGGCCGCCTCACCGATCGCTGGCTGCTGCGCGGACGGGACGACGCCGCGCTGCGCGTCGGCATCTGCGCGTCGGTCATCTGCATGCTCAGCGGCGCGGCCTACCTGCTCGCGCCGAGCGGCACGCTGGCGGCGATCGCGATGTCGCCGGCGGCCTTCGCGCTGGGCATGCCGTTCGGCGCCGCGCCGGCCGCGATCCAGGAGATCGTGCCCAACCGCATGCGCGGCCAGACCTCGGCGGTCTATCTGTTCATCGTCAATCTGATCGGCCTGGGCCTGGGGCCGACCGCGGTCGCCCTGTTCACCGACTACGTGTTCCGTGACGACCATGCGCTGCGCTGGTCGCTGCTGATCGTCGGCACGGTCTCGAACGTCGCCGCCGTCGTCCTGCTCGCGGCCGGCCTGCGGCCCTACCGCGAGACGCTGGCACGCCTGCGTGGCTGATCCTTCAGGGATCGGCCAGGCGCGTGCGGATCTCCAGGAACGCCGGCAGGTTGTCGAAGAAGGCATCCACCAGGCCCGGATCGAAGTGCCGGCCGCGCTCGGCGCGCAGCAGGTCGAGCACCTGCTCCAAGGGCCAGGCGCTCTTGTAGCAGCGGTCGCTGCCCAGTGCGTCGAAGACGTCGGCCAACGCGGTGATGCGCCCGTAGATGTGGATGTCCTCGCCGCGCAGGCGGTTCGGGTAACCGAGACCGTCCCAGCGCTCGTGATGCTGCGCGGCGACGATCGCCGCGGCCTTGAGCACCGGCAGCGTCTGCTTGCCGAACATGTCGGCGCCGATCTGCGCATGCCCCTTCATGATCTGGCTTTCCTCGGGCGTGTGCCGGCCGGGCTTGTTGAGGATCGCATCCGGAATGGCGATCTTGCCGGCATCGTGCAGCGGAGACGCCAGGCGCAGGATTTCGGTTTCCTCTTCCGGCAGCCCCGCCAGACGGGCGAGCAGCTGCGCATAGGCCGCGACGCGGCGCACGTGGTTGCCGGACTCCAGCGAGCGCTTCTCGATCGCCTCGCTGAGCATGAACACCAGCTCGCTCTGCGTGCGATCGACTTCCTGGTTGAGCCGCACGCTCTCCAGCGCGATGCGCACGTTGGCGCAGAACAGATCGAGCAGCTGGTGCGAGGGCGCGACCAGCCCCGCTCCGGCGAGCAGGAAGCGCCAGCGCACACCGCCGCGCGCGGGCAGCACGGCGCAGAACCAGTCGTGCTCCATGCGCCAGGCCGAGGGCGGCGCCCCGAGGTGCTGCAGCGCTGCGCGCAGGTGCGGCCCCAGGAACTGTTCGAGCCGGCCGCCGGCCGCGTTCTCGAAACGGCCGACACCGCAGAGAATCTCGTACTCGTCGTCCGGATCGCCGCCGAGCGCGATGCCGCCGCTGTCGGTCGTCTGCGGTCCGATGTCGAGAGACAGCAGGCTGGCGAACTCGCGCAGGACCGTCGCCGCCAGTGCCGCCGGCGTGCGCTGCTCGAACACGCTGGCCGAGCTGGCGATCACCGTCTGCAGCCCGGCGCGGCCCGACGCCAGCGCCATCAGGTCGCGGTACTGCGACAGGCCGGTATAGATCAGCGTGAACAGGCGCGTCGCCGTGAGCTCGCTCTTTTCCTTGTAGTCGTTGATGTCGTAGCGCGAAACGACGTCGCGCTCCGGCGCCTGTCCGGGCTGGCCGGTGCGCAGCACGATGCGCACATACCGGTTGCGCAACTGCGAGCGGATCGCCTCGATCGCATCCAGGCCATCGGACTCAGTGTCCATGACCACGTCCACCAGTGCGATCGCGGTGTCCGGATGCTGCGCCAGCAGCCGCACCGTCTCCGCGCCGGAGTAGGCGTCGAGGAACGCCAGGGGGCGATCGTCGAAGGCCAGGCCCTCCAGCGCCAGCCGCGTCACCTTGTGTACGTCCTCGTCGTCGTCGGCGATGAGGATCTTCCACGGCGGAAGCGTTGGCCGCGCTGCCGACGCATCTTCGATCAGGGCCAGTTCGTCGCGGAGGTTCACGGGCGTGCGCCGGGCGCATGGCGGAGAGCCGATACGCCATTGTGGACCCTTGCGCGCCAGATGCAATCCTCGGCGCCGGCAGCGCGTGCGCGCGGGACCGTCTCATCTCCGGCCGTGCGCAACGGTAAGATGCCGCGGTCCACACACCGGGTCTCCCCATGAACCGCAAGAACGAGCGTTCTCTCGATGTCGTCGTCTATGGCGCGGCGAGCTTCGTCGGCCAACTGCTGACGCGCTATCTCGCGCAGCGGCATGGCAACGACGGGACGCTGAAGTGGGCGCTGGCCGGCCGCAACCGCGACAAGCTCGAAGCAGTCGCGCGCGAATTCAATCTCGGCCAGCTGCCGCTGATCGTCGCCGATGCCGGCGACCAAGCAGCGCTGACCCAGATGGCCGCACGCACGCGTGTCGTCGCCAGCACCGTCGGACCGTATGCGCTGTACGGCTCGGATCTGGTCGCTGCCTGCGCCGAGCAGGGCACCGACTATTGCGATCTCACCGGCGAGCCGCAGTGGATGCAGCGCATGATCGACGCCCACGAGGCGCGGGCGCGGGCGAGCGGTGCGCGCATCGTCCACAACTGCGGTTTCGACTCGATTCCGTCCGACCTCGGCGTCTGGTTCACGCAGCAGCAGGCGCTCAAGGACTTCGGCGAGCCCTGCGTGCAGGTCAAGCTGCGCGTCAGGAAGATCCGCGGCGGCTTCAGCGGCGGCACGGTGGCCAGCCTGCTCAACGTCGTCAAGGAGATCGCCCACGACCCGGCGCTGCGCAAGCTGCTGCAGAACCCCTACGCGGTCTGCCCCGCCGATGCGCGCAGCGGCGTGCGCCAGCCCAACGTCACCCGCCCGGTCTATGACGAGGATGCGCAGTCGTGGCTCGCACCCTTCGTGATGGCCGGCATCAACACCAAGGTCGTGCATCGCAGCAACGCGCTGCAGAACCACGCCTGGGGCAAGGATTTCCTCTACGACGAGGCGACGATGGTCGGCGGCTCCGGCAAGGGCGCGCTGATCGCCGCCGGCATGGCGGCCGGCATGGGCGGATTCATGGCGCTCGCCGCGATCGGCCCGACGCGCACGCTGCTCGAACGCTACGTGCTGCCCAAGCCCGGCGAAGGCCCGAGTCCCGAAGCGCAGGAGAAGGGCTTCTTCGACATCCGCCTGTTCGGCCGCACCGCCAGCGGCAAGACGTTGCAGACCCAGGTCACCGGCGACCGCGATCCGGGTTACGGCTCGACGTCGAAGATGCTCGGCGAAGCCGCGCTGTGCCTGGCGCAGGACGGTGATCGCACGCGCGCCGAAGGCGGCTTCTGGACGCCGTCGGTGTGCATGGATGGCGCGCTGGTCGAGCGGCTGACCGCCCACGCCGGGCTGAGGTTCGAGCGGGTCGCGTGACGCGGCGGACTCACCACGCGCCGTTGGTCACACGGATGACATACAGGCCGCTGTAGCCGTCGGAGTACCAGATCTCCTTGCGTTCCGGCACGAAGGACGGGCTGGACATCGCCCAGTTGCTGGCCTCGAACACCGGCGTGACGCGCGGGCTGACCGGCGCGTTGAAGTAAGCGACTTCGCGCGGATTCCTCGGATCGCGGATGTCGAAGATGCGCAGGCCGGAGATGATCATGCTGCACGCGGCGATGTCGGGATCCACGCGCGTCGGGATGTTGCAGTAGTGGCCGGCATAGCCCTGCACCGGCAGCTGTGCGCCCGGATCGTCGGCGATCTCGGCGCGGTTCTCCGGTTCGTGCACTTCCAGGCGCAGGTTGGAGACGACCACCGGCCGCGTCTCGTCGCTGATGTCGATGATGCGGCCGGCGCCGACCACGGAGCCGTGCGCGGCGACACTGCCGTTGCCGTTGGACGAGTACTCGTCGATTTCGAGCAGATAGGGCTTGCCGTCGCGCGTGAACGGGATCGCGTTCTGCGGAATCGTCATGTTGTCCCACGAAATCCGCGACACTTCGCGCACCTGTGGATTGGACTTGCGTGCCTGGATCTCGGACACGTCGAGGATCAGCACGCCGGCGCCGTCGCCGGCGGCGAGGTAGGCGCGGGTGCCGTCGTTGCTGATCGACAGGCCGTGCGAGCGGTAGTCGTAGATGCCGACCGGCAGCGCCAGCAGTGGCGTCGAGATGTCCACCGCGGTCAGCGGGCCGCCGCCCGGCGACGAGGAGTAGAAGGTCCTGCCGTCCGGCGCCATGCCGCTCTCGTGGCCGACGACGCCCAGGCCGAGCGTCGAGCGCAGCTTCGGCTGGCGGCAGTCCGGCTCCAGGTCATAGACATCGACCAGGCCCGGGTAGAACGCCGGATTGCCGGTGACGGCGGCGAGCACGCCGGTCTCCCTCGACACGACCAGGGACTCGTGCGGCGACTGCATCGCCGGCGTCACCAGCCGCGTGGCCAGCACCGGCTGCGTCGGATCGCTCATGTCGAGCACGTTGACACCGGACTGCGCGTCGAGCGCGTTGGTCGGATACAGCAGCGTCGTGTCGTAGTAGGCGCAGTCGTGCCCGGCCTTGTCGGTGTAGCGCTCGACCTTGAAGCCGCCGACGGTGCCGACGGCGTTCGGCACCGTGTAGCGGCCGACCAGCTCGGTATTGCAGGTGTAGCCCTCGGCCGCCCGCCCGCTGTCGTGGTCGGCGCGACTCACGCGCCCCTGCAGTCCGGTTTCCGGCCGCGAGCCGGGGCCGCAGGCCGCCTTGGGCGTGGGGCCTTCGACGATCGGGGCCGAGCCGCCGCCCGAACCGCCGCAAGCCGACAACATCACCATGGCCGCAATGCACGCGACCGGCGCGACAGCGATTCTCACAGCGGGACTCCTCGGCACCTTGCTCGCAGATCAGTGTAGCGGCCGGCCGCAGTCGCCGGATTGGCTGCAGGGACCGCCGGTCGGGTCCCGGGGCCGGTCAGTCGGCAGACCGCACCCCCATGGCCTGCAGCGTCAGCAGCATGCGCCGCACCTCCTCGGACTGGTCGATCACCATCTGCGCGGCCAGCGTGCGCACGGCGGGCAGACGCGCGTTCGCCGCCGCGAACTGCGCCATCGGCAGGCCGCCGCGGTGATGCGCCAGCATCAACCGCAGAAACAGCTCGTCCCGCTCGCGTCCGTCGAGCGCCCGCAGCCGGGACAGTTCCTCCGCGCTGGCCATGCCGGTCATGCCGGCCGGCGCGTTGCGGCAGTCGAGCAGGTACTGCAGCAATGCGGCATCGGGCGGCGCGGCGCCCAGCAGCATCCAGTCCATTCCGCGCGCCGGCGGTGCGGCGGGCTGTCGCCACAGCCGCAGCCAGCCGCGCATCTCGCCGATCTCGGTCAGCTGCGCATGGGCGATCGTCCGCGCCAGTCCGGCCAGCGGTGTCGGCCGGCCGTCGAGCATCAGCTGCGCCATCGCGATCGCCTGCTGGTGATGCGCGCTCATCGACTGGGCGAATCCGACGTCGATCGGGCCGGGCTCGAGGACGGCAAGCGCGGCCCGGGCCTGCCGTGCGGCGTGGTACTGCCGATAGGCGATCGCGCTCGACGCTGCGATTCCCAGGATCAGCAGCGCCCACGGCAGCACGCGCACCGAGATGCGCCGGACACCGCCCGAACGCGGCTGCGCCGGCACGCTCAACGCACGATCCGGTAGCACGGCTCGTAAGTCTTGCCCGGCAGCTTCATGCGGTTCTGCGCGACGAAGGCGGCGAGCAGCCGGTCCATGGGTTCGAGGATGCCCGCATCCCCGTGCAGCTGGAACGGCCCACGCGCCTCGACCGCGCGGATGCCCTCGTCCTTGACGTTGCCGGCCACGACGCCGGAGAACGCGCGGCGCAGTTGCGCGGCGAGGCGGTGCGGCGGCTGGTCGCGGTGCAGGTCGAGCGCGGCCATGTTCTCGTGCGAGGGCACGAACGGCCGCTGGAATTCGCGATCGATGTGCAGCAGCCAGTTGAAGTAGTAGGCATCGTCGCGTTCGCGGCGGAACTGGCGCACGCGCTCGATGCCGGTCTGCATCTCGCGCGCGACTTGCGCCGGATCGTCGATGATCAGCCGGTACAGCCGCCGCGCCGGCGCGCCCAGCGTCACGCCGATGAAGTCGTCGATCTGCGCGAAGTAATCCTTTGCCGACGCCGGTCCAGTGAAGATCAGCGGGAACGGCATCCCGGCATTGTCCGGGTGCAACAGGATGCCGAGCAGGTAGAGGATCTCCTCGGCGGTGCCGACGCCGCCGGGCAACACGACGATACCGTGCGCGACGCGCACGAAGGCTTCGAGGCGCTTCTCGATGTCCGGCAGGATCACCAGCTGGTTGACGATCGGGTTCGGCGCTTCCGCGGCGATGATGCCGGGCTCGGTGATGCCCAGGTACTGGCCGCCGGTGATGCGCTGCTTGGCGTGGCCGATGGTCGCACCCTTCATCGGGCCCTTCATCGCCCCCGGCCCGCAGCCGGTGCCGATGTCCATGCCGCGCAGCCCGAGCTGGTAACCGACGACCTTGCTGTAGTCGTACTCCTCGCGCGAGATCGAGTGCCCGCCCCAGCACACCACCAGATGCGGGTGCATCGTCGTGCGCAGCACGCCGGCGTTGCGCAGGATGTGGAACACGGCATCGGTGACGCCCTCCGACGTGGACAGGTCGAAGGACGGATTGCCGACGATCTGCTCGGACACGTAGAGGATGTCGCGCAGCACCGCGAACAGGTGTTCGCGCATACCCTGGATCATGCGGCCATCGACGAACGCGTCGGCCGGCGCGCGTTTGAGTTCGAGCTTGATGCCGCGTTCCTCCTGCACGATGCGGATGTCGAAGTCCGGATAACGCTCCAACAGCTCGCGGCCGTCGTCCATCGCGGCTCCGCTGTTGAGCACGGCGAGCGCACAGCTGCGCAGCAGGCGGTGCAGGCCGCCCTGGCTGGCATCGAGCAGCTTGCCGACCTCGGCGCGCGACAGCACCGAGAGGCTGCCCTTGGGCGAGATGACGGCATCGACCAGATTGTCGTTCATGAGCCTCCGCAGTGACGGCGACGCGGGGCGGACCGGCGGGCGTCGCGCTTTCGAGTCTACATCGCGGGGCTGGCGGACCTTCGGCAGCGGCCGTCGCGCCGCTTGCCTCGTCGCGGCGCGTGCCGCTAGCCTCGGACACCCCACGCCAGCCGAGCCGCACCATGAACGACCTGCACGAAACCATCGCCGAACTGGTCGGCGAAGGCGCGGCGATCCGCGTCGCCGTCGCCGCGCTGATCCGGCTGTCGCCGGAACCGGCGCGCCTCGAAGAACTGTTCCGCCACTACGACGCCAAGACCGTCGAGGTGCTGAAGAACGTGGCCTCCAACAAGCCGGATTTCGCACGCACCGCGATCGAGGCCTATACGGAAGTGCTCAATGGCCTGGCGTCGCAGATCGGTACCTGAGTTCGCCATGCACTGGCGTGTCGCGCCGTCCGCATTGCTGATGCTGGCCTCACTGCTGACCGGCTGCGGGAGCGGCGATTCTCCCCCCACCTCCGGCACTGTCACCCTCGAGCAATGGCCGGCTTCGCAGCCGGGCGAGAACCCGCCGCCGGCGCCAGCCGAAGTCGAAGCGCTGATCGGCAATCTCGACGCGCTCGCCGCGCTGCTGCCGACCGCCGTGGTGGCCGCGCTGTTCGACCCGATCGCCTTCGGTGTAACCGTGCGCGACCTCGGCGACCCGCAACTGGCCGCGTTCCAGGTGCGCGCCACGCTGGCGCAGCAACAGGACGGCTCGCGCATCGAGCACGCCTATCATTGGTACGGCCATCCAGACTTCAACGACAAGGTCGCACTCGTGCCGGTGGCGTTCCACGACCGCTACGGCACGCGCCTGTACGGCGAGATCGTGCTGCCGAACAAGGGGACGGTGCCGCCGGGCGCCGGTCCGTTCCCGGTGATTCTCGCGCTCGAAGGTCTCAACACCAACGTGGCGATGTACCGCTGGTGGCACCAGGTCTTTGCGGACGCCGGCTATCTCGTGTTCGCCTTCGACTTCAGCGGACAGGGGCACTCCGACGACGAAGCCCAGGGTGATCCGGGCAACAACGTCGAGGAGGCGCAGGACGCGCTGACCTGGCTGTTCGCGCAGTCGCCGGTGCGCAGTGTGCTCGACGCGACACGCGTCGGCGTCATCGGTCACAGCATGGGTGCGATCACGACGATGGCGCTGCAGGCGGTCGAGCCGCGCCTGCGCGCCGCCGTCGCTGCGGCACCGATCAGCGAGGACTCCGCGCCCTTCGATGCCAATCCGATCCCGGTGATGATCCAGACCGGCGATCACGACGGCCCGATCGCTCCGATCCCGTTCGTCAACCCGGCCGTGGTCCGCGCGGTCTACGACAAGCTCACCGAAGATCGCGCCTTCATCGTCGCCGAGGCGTCGTCGCACGCGCAGCACGTGAACTACCCACTGCTGCCGACCGCGACCTGGGGCCACGACATCGCCGGCCGCTACTCGCTGGCATGGATGGACTATCACCTGCGCGGCGACGCGACGGCGCTCGACGTGCTGCGCAGTGCGCATCCGCACCTGTCGTATCTGTGGGACAGCGAGGTACGGATCGAAGGCGAGACGACCGTGATGCGCGGCACCGGACCGCTGCCGGCGCCCTGAGCATTGCTTCAGTCGCGCACCGCCAGCGCGCGTGCCAGCGCGACGATCTGGCGATGCTGCGGATGGCCGGTCTCGTTCAGCAGGGGCTTGAGCAGTTCACGCGCATGCGCGTCGTCGTGCTTGAGTTCGCAGCTGGCCCGCGCAGCGAGAAAGCGCAGGGTCACGGCCTGCGGTCCATCCGGCCACTGCGCGATCGCCGCGGCCAGCAGCCGGTCGAACAGCCCGTCCTGGCGCGTGCGCAGGGCTTCTTCGAGCAGCGCCATCGCGTGCTCGGGTCTCTCCGGCGCGAAATCGGCACGCGCATCCACGCACGAGCCGGCAACCTCCAGCGCCTGCGCGACACGGTGTTCGGCGAGCAGCAGTGCGATCAGGCGCGCACCCTGCACATGCAGCAGCGGCGGCTGGCGGCGGCGTTCCAGCTGCTCGAACAGCTCGACGTGGAAGGCGCGGCGCCGGCGCGCATCGCCCGGCTCCGCATACAGCGTGTCGGCCGCGGCCTGCAGGTCGCGGCGCGACAGCGCCGCATCGACGCGCGCCAGCACGCCGTCGAGCCGCGCCTGGAACTCCGCCTGCGCGCGCTTCTCGTCCGTGGTCGTGCGATCCGGCGCGCTCAGCCCCAGCTGCTCGGCACGATGGAAGACGACGAAGCCGAGCAGATGGCAGGTCATCAGCCAGGCGTAGATCAGCACGAACAGCGCGAGCGCGAGCCCGGCCTGGCTGGCCACCGACCACGCCGCCCAGGCCGCAGCGGCGAGCAGCAGGCACACGGCCGGATAACTCAGCCCGACGCCGGCGATGACGTGCAGCAGCGCCAGCGGATTGAACGCCGGAGACAGGCGCTCGTCGGTCGCCAGCAGCAGCAGGTGCGCCGGATACAGCAGCGCGCCGACGACCAGTACCGCAGCTTCGGCGCCCGGATGCGCGCTGCGCGTCCATTGCCAGGCACCCGCGAGCAGCCCCAGGCCGAGCAGCGGGCGCAGCGCCGACAGGCCGCCGAGATAGAGCATGTCGCCGCCGAAGACCGGCGGCGTCGCCTGACCGACGGCGGTGCGCTCGATCACCGCCTGCGCGTACTGGAACACCCAGGGCGAGGCGATCGCCAGCAACGCAATGCCGGCGACGCTCTGCAAGCCGATCCACAGCAGGGCGGTGAACAGAATCAAGGCAGCGAGTGCATGGCCAGTGATTGGATACGACAGGATCCACGGCAGATAGGCCAGCAGCGACGGCGTATCGACCATGCGCTGGTCGGCGACCGGATCGCGCAGGCGCAATCCGGCGCTCATCGGCGCGAACTCAGCACCGTCACGGTGTCGCCGACGCGCAGCATGCCGTCCCCGCGTGCGAGCAGGTTCTGCCCAAACATCACGCCCTTGGGCCCGCGCCGGTAGGTCGCCAGCGTGCGCAGCGGCTCGCCGCGCGGATCGAGCGTGCCGGTGTCCGGCATCACCGTCGTGAAGCCGCAGCGTGCGCAGGGCTTGGCGACGTCGAACTCGATCGCGCCGATGCGGATGCGCTGCCAGCCATCCTCCGCATGCGGCTCGGCGCCGGCGACGACCAGGTTGGGCCGGAAGCGCAGCATCGGCACCGGCGCGTCGAGGCGCGCGTTGAGCGCGGCCAGTGAGCCTTCGGAAATCAGCAGCAGCGGAAAGCCGTCAGCGAAGCTCACTTCATCACCTGCGGCCGCATACGCCGGATCGACCGGCCTTCGTGCCGCTTCGTCCATGAATACGAGCCGGCATTCGCGGTCGAGAAAACGGCTGAGCCATGCACTCGCCTCGCCGGAGGCCGTGCGTGCATCGACGCGATCCCGCCAGACCGTGACCTGCTCCCGGCTCGACACCGAGCGCGCGAGCAGGTCCGGCATGCCTGGCGCCGACAACAGCAGGCCGTCGGCCTGCGGCTGCGCGCGGATGAGCACCAGTCGCGGCTCCTGCCGTCCCGTGATGAACGCACCCTGCGCATCGACCACCATCCAGCGCCGGTCGTGTGCCAGCCCGCGCCGCTCCACCCGCGCCACGTCGAGTGCGAGCGCGGCACCCGACTTGAGCGGGAAGACATGGATCGCGCCGAGCTGCATCGTTGCTATGCCGCCATGCACTCACCGAACAGTGCAAGGTGGTGATCGACGTCGCCGAACAGCAGCGAGATCATCGTCAGGCGCTTGAAGTAGTGGCTCACCGCGAGTTCATCGGTGACGCCGATGCCGCCGTGTAGCTGCACGGCCTGCTGGCCGACGTAGCGGGCGCTCTGGGCGACCAGCAACTTGGCGGCGGACACGGCGTGGCGGCGTTCGTCGCGCGGCGCGTCGAGCTTTGCGGCGGCGAGCCAGCTCATCGAGCGCGCCTGCTCGGCATGCAGGTACATCTCGACGGCGCGGTGCTGCAGCGCCTGGAAGCTGCCGATCGGCACGCCGAACTGCTTGCGTGTCTTCAGGTAGTTGACGGTCTGCTCGATGGTCGCGGACATCGCACCGACCGCTTCGGCGCACAGTGCGGCGATGGCGCGGTCGATCGCTTTTTCGAGCAGCGCCAGCGCAGCGCCTTCCGCGCCGATCCGCGCACTGTCGGCGACGCGGACCTTGGCCAGCGTGATGTCCGCGGCACGGCCGCCGTCCTGCGTCGGATAGCTGCGGCGCGTCACGCCGGCGGCGCTGGCGTCGACCAAGAACAGCGAGATGCCCTGCGCGTCGCGCGCCGCACCGGCGGTGCGCGCCGACACGATCAGCTGGTCCGCAGCACCGCCATGCAGAACGACGGCCTTGCTGCCGTCGAGCACCCAGTAGTCGCCGTCCTTCTGCGCCGTCGTCGTGACGTGCGAAAGCGCATACCGGCCACCCGCTTCGCCGTGCGCCAGCGCGAGCAGGCGCTCGCCACTGGCAACGGCATCGAGGACGTCGGCCTTCTGCGCGTCGCTGCCGGCATCGGCGATCAGTCCGGCGCCGAGCACGACCGTGGACAGGTAAGGCTCGACGACGAGGCTGCGGCCGAAGGCCTCCATCACCAGCCCGGTGTCGAAGGCGTTGCCGCCGAAGCCGCCGTATGCCTCCGGCAGCGCGATGGCGAGCGCGCCCATCTCGGCGAGCTGCTGCCAGACCTCGCGGTTGTAGCCGGCCTCGGACTTGAGGATCCTGCGGCGCGAGTCGAAATCGTAGGCCTCGCGCAGGTAACGCTCGAGGCTGTCGCGGAACTGCTGCTGTTCTTCGCTGAAATTGAAGTTCATCGTTGTCTCTTGCTCCGTCATGCCCGCGCAGGCGGGCATCCAGTTGCGCCGCCGATCACGACGCCGCGGGAATGACGATGGTCTTGTTCAGAACCCGAGAATCATCTTCGAGATGATGTTCTTCTGGATCTCGTTGGACCCGCCGTAGATCGTCGTCTTGCGGTTGTTGAAGTACTGGCCCGACAGCGGCACGCCGTAGTCCGGCCCGACGATCGGGCCGTCGTAGCCGTAGTCGAGTGCGGCCTCCTGGTACGGCAACGCGTAGTGGCCGAGCGCGAGCATCATCAGCTCGGACAGCGTCTGCTGGATCTCCGAGCCGCGGATCTTCAGCAGCGAGGCTTCGGGGCCCGGCGCCTTCTTCTCCATGTCCGCGGCGATCACGCGCAGGTTGGTGACTTCCAGCGCCATCAGCTCGATCTCGACCTGCGCGATGCGGTCGCGGAAGCGCATATCGTCGATCAGCCGGCCGCCGCCGCTGGCGTGCTCCCTGGCCGCGATCGCCTTGAGTTGCTTGAGCTTGCGCTTGGAACGGCCGACCTCGGCGATGCCGGTGCGCTCGTGGCCGAGCAGGAACTTGGCGTAGGTCCAGCCCTTGTTCTCCTCGCCGACGCGGTTCTGCACCGGCACCTCGACGTTGTCGAAGAACACCTCGTTCACCTCGTGCTCGCCGTCGAGCATGATGATCGGGCGCACGGTGATGCCCGGCGTCTTCATGTCGATCAGCAGGAAGGAGATGCCTTCCTGCTTGCGTGCCTCGGCATTGGTGCGCACCAGGCAGAAGATCCAGTCGGCGTGCTGGCCCAGCGTGGTCCAGGTCTTCTGGCCGTTGACGATGTACCTGTCTCCGCGGCGTTCGGCGCGGGTCTTCAGCGACGCGAGATCGGAGCCGGAGCCGGGCTCGGAATAACCCTGGCACCACCAGTGCTCGCCGGAGAGGATGCGCGGCAGGAAGTAGTCCTTCTGCGCTTGGCTGCCGAAGGCCATGATCACCGGCGCGACCATCACCAGGCCGAAGGGCATCAGCGCCGGCGCGCCGGCATCGGCGCATTCCTCGCTGAAGATGTGCTGCTGCACCGCGTTCCAGCCGGGGCCACCGTACTCGACCGGCCAGTGCGGCGCGACCCAGCCCTGCTTGTAGAGAATCCGATGCCAGCGCAGGTAGTCCTCCTTGCCCATGCGCTTGCCGGTGAGCACCTTGTCGCGCAGGTCGGCCGGCAGATGTGCGTCGATGAACGCGCGCACCTCGGCGCGGAAGCGCTGCTCGTCCGCGGTAAAGTTGAGCTCCATGCCGCACTCCATCCCAAGAACACGCTCGGCAGCTTAACGCCTGCACCGGACAAATGGACCCGCCGAAACTCGCCTGTCCGATCGCAGTCGCCCTCGCACTGTGGCTGGCCCCGGTCTGCTCGTTCGCACAGGAGCGCGACGGCGCCTCCTTCGAGGCGGCCGTGGTCCTGCTGGAACAGGGTCGCAGCGACGATGCGCTTGCCGCGCTCGAAGACCTCGCGGCCCAGTACGCCGGTCGGCCCTGGTTCGACCGCGTGCTGGGCCTGGCGTTGCTGCGCTCGGGTCGGCCGGCGCGTGCGGCGATGGTGCTCGAACGCGCGGCGGCCGTGGAACCGCAGACGGCCGAGATCCGCCTGCTGCTGGCCGAGGCCTATCTCGCCGAGGGCGACGCCGACGACGCCGAGCGCGAGCTGTTGCGGCTGGCGGCCTCCGATCCGCCGCCGCAGGCCGCGGCCCGCATCCAGCAGATGCTTGCGGCCGTCGCCGACCTCAAGGCCGCGCGCGGCCTGCGGCGGCGCCTCGGACTGGGCTTGGCGGCCGGCCACGACAGCAATGCCAATGCCGGCACCGATTCGACGAGCTTCCTCGGTTTCACGCTCGCGCCCGAGGCGCGGCGCGCGCAGTCGCCGTTCATCGACGGGCGCCTCGATGCCAATGCCGAAGGACCGCTGCTGCCGCGCTGGCGCTGGTCGGCCGGCGCACAGGCGCAGCACCGCGAGTTCACCGCCTTCGATGCGGCGACGCGCAGCGAGGTCGATGCCACGCTGGGCCTGCGTTACGCGCAGCAGAGCCTGGCGCTGAGCGGCGGTCTGGCCGCCGGGCAGACCTGGCTCGGCGGCAGCGACAGCCAGCAGCGGCTGGCCCTGGAAGGCGGCGTCGCGCTCGGCATGGGCGCGCGCTCGGCCGCGGCACTGCGCCTGCGCGCCGCGCGCCTGCGCTACCCCGCGCCACAGGACCACCACGACGTGGACCAGTGGATCGGCAGCCTGCAGTGGCTGACCCGCCCGTCCTGGTCTGCAGCCCTGCAACTGCAGACCGCCGCGATCGTCGGCCGCGAAGCCGGATTGCGCGACGGTCCCGGTTTCGGGCGCTCGCTGCAGGGCCTGCGCGCCGGCGCGACATGGGGCGCGGACCCGGTGTGGCGCTTCGACGCGGGCGGCCTGTGGTCGGATTACGATGATCCGTTCTTCGGCACGCAGCGCCGCGACCGGCAATGGAATGTCAGTCTCGCCGTGGAGTGGCCGGCCGGATCGCCGGACCTGCGCATCGGCCCCTATGCGGCCTACGCGCAGAACCGGTCGAGCGTGGCCCTGTACCGTTACGACCGCCTGGAGCTGGGCGTGGCCTTGCACTGGAGTCCGCGATGAACCCGAGCAGAAGACTGGCCTCGCGCATGGCCGGACTGGCGCTGGCGCTCGTCGGTACCGGGCTGCCGGCGGCGGCGGCACCGTCGCCCGCCGGTGTCGCCGTGCTGGTCCACGGCAGCGCCGTCGTCGAGGATGCGCAGGGCCGCCGGCCGCTGCGCTATCGCGACGCCGTGTTCGCCGGCGACACGGTCGTCAGCGGCGCGGATGCGCTGGTGCAGCTGCAGATGAACGATGGCGCGCTGCTCAGCCTGCGCCCGCAGACGGTGCTGGTCGTCGCGGGCTATCCGGCGCGCGGGCTGCAGCACACGTCGGCCGCAACACCGGGCATCGTGCTGCGCCTGGTCAAGGGCGGCCTGCGCACCGTCACCGGCGCCGTGCAGGCAATCGGGCCGCGGCGGCGCGACGACTACCGCCTGGAGACGCCGATCGCCACCATCGGCATCCGCGGCACCGACTACATGGCCGCGGTCTGCGCCGGCGACTGCGCGGCGACCGCCGATGGCCTGTACGTGGGTGTGTTCGACGGCGCCGTGGAACTGGCCAACGCGGCCGGCCGCGTGACCCTGGAGCGCGGCGAGTATGCGCATGTCGCCGATGCGCGCAGCGCGCCGCGACGCCAGGCGCAGCGTCCGGTGGCGCTCGATCGGAGCGCGCCGGTCCGCGAGGCCGGCACCGTCACCGGATTTGCCACGGACGCGGCGCACACGGATGCGCCCGCTCCGGCGCCGGCGAACGACGTGCCGCCCGCCGCCGCCCTCGACAGCGGCGCCGCGGCACCGGCTGCCACCAGCGCCGAACTCAGTGCGCAGACCGCGCGCTACGCCCGCGCCTTCGCCGCCGCGCTGCCGGACGAACCCAGTCAGACCGGGACCGGCGCCGCGTCGGCGCTGCGCTTCGACGCGCAGGGCGGGCTGCGCAGCCTCACGCTGAACGACGCGAGCGGCCAGCGGGACCTGGACATCGGCAGCGCGACGAACCAGGACCTGGGCGCCGATGCCGCGACCGGGCTGCGCTGGGGCCGCTGGTCGGGCGGGACCGTCGCCGTCACCGGGGTTTCCGGGACGACGGCGCTGGACCTGTCACAGCACAGCCTGCACTGGATCGTCGGCCCCGAGTTCGACGCGCCGCCTGTGTTGCCGCGCAGCGGCTTCGCGGCCTTCGACCTGATCGGCGCGACCGCGCCGACCGACCAGGACGGCCAGCGCGGCGTGCTCGGCCACGCCGACCTGGTCGCCGATTTCGACCGCCAGGTCGTGTTCAGCAGCCTCGACCTGCGGCTGGACGGCGACCACTGGCTGGCCTGGGGCATTGCGGCGCTCGACGGTTCGCCGCAGTTCTCCGGCCACTACGACCACGTGCAGGTCAATCTGCTCGGTCGCGGCAGCGGTGACTTCTCCGGGTTCTTCGCCGGCGCGGGCACGGTACCGGCCGCTGCGGGTCTGAGCTACCAGCTGCACTACGGCGGCACCGAGGTCAGCGGGGTCGCGGCCTTCGCGCGGGGAGATCACCACGGCGGTACCGGCGGCCCTTGAACGGGCGCAGCGGCGTCAGAAATAGCCGCGCCGCCGGAAGTAGCGCAGCAGCAGCACCGCCACCAGCAGCATCACCACCAGCACGGCCGGGTAGGCGAACCGCAGTTCGAGCTCGGGCATGAACGCGAAGTTCATGCCATAGACGCCGGCGACGAAGGTCAGCGGCAGGAAGATCGCCGAGAACACGGTCAGCGTGCGCACGATGTCGTTGGTACGGTGCGCGGTGGCCGCGAAGTAGATCTGCACGGCGGCCTCGACATGGCGTTCGAGGTCGGCGGCCGCGTCGCGCAGCAGCGTGATGTGCTCGGCGATGTCGTGCAGCCGCGTCTCCTCGGGATTGCTCCACTCGAAGACGCTGTTGCGGTGCCAGCGTTCGAGGGTCTTGAGCTGGTGCTTGCACAGCCATTCGAGGCGGTAGGCGTCGCGTCGCCCGTCGAGCAGCTGCGCCCAGTCGTTGAACGGGCTGCGCGGATCGAGCAGGCTGGCCTGCAGGTCCTCGAGCCGCTGATTGAAGTTCTCGCCGATCGCGAGCAGACGGTCGGCCATCTCGTCGAGCAGGATCTGCGCCAGCACGCGCACGCTGCCCGGTGAGCGCGTCGTGCCCTGCGCGAACCGGTACTTGAGCGCGCCGAAGCCGGCGCTGTCGGGCTCGTGCACCGAGATCAGCAGGCGCTCGAACAGGAACAGCGCGGCACCGCGCGTTTCGAGGCGCAACTGTTCCTCGCCCTGCGGCACGATCTCCTCGAACACCAGTAGGTCGTAGCCGGGCGCGACGTCGAAGAACGCCCGATGCGCGGCATCGCGGCTGTCCTGCAGGTGACGCGGGTCCAGCGCGGTGCCAAGCAGCCGCTGCGGCCAGGACGCCAGCTCGTCGGCCTCGCTGCGCACGAAGTCGAGCCAGATGTAGCCATCCGCCGGCATCGACTCCGGCGCCTCGATCCGCTGGGGCGTCTGCCCCCTGACGAGATGGAAGACCTCCATGCGCACAATCTCTCACTGCGGAGCGCACCCGAACAGTAGAGAAAATTGCGGGCCCCGCGTCGGCGCGCCTCGGACTCAGGCTCCGTTCAGGCGCTGCTTGCGATCCTTGCCGTCCCGGAACCGTGCGACGGATCGCGCGGTCACTCTTCGTGTACTGGCTGGACAACGAGGCTCGCATGAAACTGAAAGGGACTTCACCGTACTTCGTGCGCCTGTGGAAGCCGGTCGCCGTCATGGCGCTGCTGACACTGGTGTTCGCGCGCATGTCGGGCGGCGCGTTCTCTCCGCCCGAGACCACCGGACCGACGCAGATCGTCGGACAGACCCTGCGCTACGCGCTGCCCAGCGGCGAGTTCGTCGAGCGGCGCTTCGTGGACGATCGCTCGGCGCGCTGGAAGATCATCAGCGGGCCGCGCAGCGGCGAAACCGGTACCGAACAGGTTGCGGTGCGCATGGTCTCCGCCGGCATCTACTTCGTGAACCGGGTGGAGCCGCTCGGCGGCACGACGCGCAGCGAGGTGTACAACCTCGCCGCGCGCACGGTGGCGACCTACGTCACGCGCCCCGACCCCGAAGATCCGCTCCGGCGCATCGAGGAATCGTCGGCCGGACGCTTGGAGATCGTCGCGGGCGCACCGGAACGGCCCGACGCGAGCGTCCCGGCGTCGGGCTGAAGGGCCGGGCGGCCACCCGTCAGGCCACGCGGGCACGCGCCGCGGCCATCTCGACGACCTCGGCGCGATCGGCCTCGTGGTCGCCAGCGATGTACGCCTTGCTGAAGTCGTCGGTGAGGATGACGTCGTAGCGCACCTGGTCGTAGGTCTCGGCCTGGTCGGCCTCCTCGCGCGTCAGCAGCTTGCGCTTGACCGCGTCGCGCAGGCGCTCGGCGACCGTGTCGCCGGCCAGCTCGCCCTTTGCGGCCAGGCGGTAGTACTTCAGGTAAGCGGCTTCGGTGTCCTGTGACACCGCCCAGGCGTGCTCCATGCGGCCGACCGGGTCGTGCACGCCACCGTTCTTGAACACCAGCCAGGACAGGCGCTCGCGCACGTCGGTCTGGTCCAGCAGCAGGTCGGCGACGCGCGCATTGGTCTGGTCCGACACCGGGCGGAAGCGGTTGCCCAGCGGGAACACGACCGCGCGCATGACCACGCGTGCCCAGGCGACCGGGAAGTTGCGCAGGAACTCGTCGAAAGCGCGGGCGATCTCGCTCAGCGCGTGGTCCAGCGCCCAGCGCGCGTGCGCCAGCTCGGCCTCGCTCTTCGAGCCTTCGAGGTAGTACTTGGCCACGCACGAGGCGATGTAGAGCTGCGACAGCACGTCGCCCAGGCGCGCGGACAGGCGCTCCATGGACTTGAGCTTGCCGCCGAGCACGCCCATGGTCAGGTCGGAGCAGAAGGCCAGCGCGGCGGAGAAGCGCTCCAGATCGCGGAAGTACGGCGCCATCGCGCCGTCGACCGGTGACTTCGCCAGACGCGCACCGGTCAGACCGAGCGTCAGCGCGCGCACGGCGCGATTGAGTGAGAAGCCGATGTGGCCGAACAGCAGCCTGTCGAAGGCGGCGAGATCGTCGGTGCGCGCCGCTTCCATTTCCGGAAACACGTACTCGTGGCAGCGGATCGCACCCTGGCCGAAGATCATCAGATTGCGCGTCAGGATGTTCGCGCCTTCGACCGTGATCGCCACCGGCGTCGCCTTGTAGGCGGTGGCGATGAAGTTGCGCGGGCCCTGCTGGATCGCCTTGCCGGCCATCACGTCCATGCTGTCGTTGACGATCTTCCGCATCAGCTCGGTCATGTGGTACTTGGCGATCGCGGTGACCACCGACGGCGCGCAGTGATCGACGGCCGACGCGGTCATCACGCGCATCGCCTCCAGCGTGTAGGCATGACCGGCGATGCGGCCGGTGGCTTCCTGCACGCCCTCGAACTTGCCGACCGCGACCTTGAACTGGCGGCGGAAGCGGCCGTAGATGCCGGTCATGCGGTACGCGGTCTGGCCGGCCGCGGTGGCCAGCGCCGGCAGCGAGATGCCGCGGCCGGCCGACAGACACTCGACCAGCATGCGCCAGCCCTTTCCGGCCATCGCCGGGCCACCGATGATCCAGTCCACCGGGATGAAGACGTCGCGGCCGTGGATCGTGCCATTGTGGAAGGCCGCGCCCGGATAGTGGCGGCGCCCGATCTGCACGCCCGTGTGCTTCGCCGGAATCAATGCACAGGTGATGCCGTAGTCCGACTTGCTCTTGTCGCCGAGCAGGCCGTCCGGATCGCGCAGCTTGAACGCGAGGCCGACGACGGTCGCAATCGGCGCCAGCGTGATGTAGCGCTTCGAGAAGTTCAGCTTGATGCCGAGCACCCTGTGGCCCTCGTGCTCGCCGTAGCAGACCACGCCCAGGTCCGGCATCGCGGTCGCATCCGAGCCGACCTCGGGACCGGTCAGGCCGAAGCACGGAATCTCCCTGCCCGACACCAGACCCGGCAGCCACTGCTTCTTCTGCGCGTCGGTCCCGTAGTGCATCAGCAGCTCACCGGGGCCCAGCGAGTTGGGCACCATCACCGTCACCGCCATCGCGATCGACTTGGTCGCGAGCTTGGTGACGACGGCCGACTGCGCGTTGGCCGAAAAACCGAGGCCGCCGTACTCCTTCTTGATCAGCATCGCGAGGAATTTCTTCTCGCGGATGTAGGCCCAGACCTGCGGCGGCAGGTCCTTGTCCTCGAACTCGATCTTCCAGTCGTCGCAGAGCTTGCACAGTTCCTCGCACTCGTTGTCGAGGAAGGACTGCTCCTCCGCCGTCAGCTGCGTGTACTTGAATGCCAGCAGCTTGTTCCAGTTCGGGCGACCGCGGAACAGCTCGGCTTCCCACCAGGTGTCGCCGGCTTCGAGCGCCTCGCGCTCGGTCGAGGACATCTCCGGCAGCACCTTCTTGAAGGCCGCGAAGATCGGCTTGGTGATCAGCGCACGGCGCAGCGGGCGCAGGTTCAGCAGCAGCGCGAGCAGCGCGTAGATCGAACCGGCGACGATGAACGCCGTGGCGCCGATGCCGCCCGCGGCCTGGAGTGCAAGCAGCAGCGCGCCGGCTGCCGCGGTCCAGACGATGAGCGGCGCACCGACGAAGGCCAGGCACCAGGCGGCGGCGACGGCGACGGCGACGGCGATCAGGGTGAGGATCAGGGTGGACATGACAGTCTCCAAAGTACTCGGGTCACATTCGGCCAGGGGATCTACGCCGTCCCTGGCGCGACATCATCTCCATCCGCCGGCGCGGCCCGGCCATCCATGGCCGGGCGTTCGGGATCGATGCGCGTGCCACTGGCACTCGCAAAGCTCGATCCCTCACCGCGCGGAATGAGCGTCTTGATCATCAGCTTCAGGTATTCGTTGAACGCCGCGCCGGTGGGCATCAGCTCCGGCGTGTCGCGGCGGATCTGCAGGTTGCCCATGAAGGTCGCGTAGGCGAAGCGCGCCCAGTGCTGTGCGCGCGCCGGCTCGAAGCCGAGCGCCTCGTAGCACTCGACCAGATAGGCCATGCGCCGCTCCGACACGCGACGCACGAACTCGCTGACCAGCGGGTGATCCTCGGCGGCGGCGATCGCCAGGTACAGGCGTCCCGAGCGATAGCCGGCGTTGGCTTCCTGGAACACCTTGACGATGCGCCGGTACGGGTCCGGCTCGTCGCCGACGCGGGCGAGCACGTCCTCGGTCTCACGCCGCTCCCACAGCGCCAGCGCCGCGCGCAGCAGCGCCTCGCGGTTGGCGAAATGCCAGTAGAAACTGCCCTTGGTGACGCCGAGCCGGCGCGCCAGCGGCTCGACCGCCACCGCCTCCAGTCCGCCGCTGGCCATCGCGTCGAGGGCGGCCCGCGCCCAATCCTCGACGGTCAGGTTCTGGCGAGCCTCGGTTGCGGCGGCGACGGACTTCATGCAGCGACATGCGCGGGCGTATGGAGAGACCCCACTCTACCCATACGCCCGCGTATGTCGCATGGCTGAACGGTCGTTCAACGCTGGCGCTGGCGCCAATCGGCGCGCGCGCCGATCAGCGCGTGTAGTGATCCATGAACGCGAGCTTGTCGGCTTCCTCCTCGATCAGCTTGCCGACCGGCTTGCCGGCACCGTGGCCGGCCTTGACGTCGATGCGGATCAGGATCGGCTTGTCGCCGGCCTGCGCGGCCTGCAGCGCCGCGGTGTACTTGTACGAGTGGCCCGGGACGACGCGGTCATCGTGATCGGCCGTCGTCACCAGCACCGCCGGATACTTCGTGCCCTTGCGGACGTTGTGCAGCGGCGAGTAGCGGCGCAGGTAGTCGAAACCTTCCTTCGTCTCCGCGGTGCCGTAGTCGCCGGCCCAGGCCCAGCCGATCGTGAAGCGGTGATAGCGCAGCATGTCCATCACGCCGACCGCCGGCAGCGCGGCGGCGAACAGCCCCGGATGCTGGTTGAGCGTCGCGCCGACCAGCAGGCCGCCGTTGGAACGGCCGCTGATCGCCAGGTGGCGCGAGCGCGTCCAGCCGTTGCTGATCAGGTACTTCGCCGCCGCGGCGAAGTCGTCGAACACGTTCTGCTTGCGTTCCTTCGTCCCCGCCTCGTGCCAGGCGCGGCCGTATTCGCCGCCGCCGCGCAGATTGGCCTGCGCGAACACACCACCGCGCTCCATCCACACCAGGTTGGGCACCGAGAAACTCGGGGTCAGCGAGATCTCGAAGCCGCCGTAGCCGTACAGATGCGTCGGGTTGTCGTTGTCGCGCTTCAGGCCCTTCTTGTAGGTGATGAACATCGGGATCCTCGTGCCGTCCACCGACGGATAGAACACCTGCTCGGTGACATAGTCGGACGGCTCGAAGGCGAGCCTGAGCGGTTGCAGCACGCGGCCTTCGTTGCGCGCGAGGTCGTGGACGTAGTTGGTCGCCGGCTGGCTGAACGAGGTGTAGGAATAGAACAGCTCGTCGTCGCCCGGGTGGCCGCTGATCTGCACGCCGCCCAGCGACAGGTCCGGCACGCTGCCCAGGCCCGGCAGCGCGATCTCGCCGGCCGGCTTGCCGTCCAGTGCGTAGCGGCGCAGCCGTGACGTCGCATCGCGCATGTACAGCGCGACGATGCCGTCGCCGGCGAACAGCGCGTGCTGCAGCGTGTCGGCCTGTTCCGGCACGACGGTGACCCAGTGTTCGCGCGCGGGCTGGTCCAGATCGACCGCGACGATGCGGCCGCGCTCGACGCCGAGGCTGGTGCGGAAGTACAGGCGCGGGCCGACGTTGCCGATCAGCGCGTACTCGGCCTCGAAGGCGTCCACCAGCTTGAGCACCGGCCCATCCAGGCGCGGCTGCAGCGGATCGCCCAGATCGCGGACGTGCACGCGGTACTCATTGGCCGAACCGCGCCAGATCGTGATGACCAGATAGCGGCCATCCTCGGTGACCTTGGGCACGTAACCCCACTTTGGCTCCTCCGGCACCGCATAGACCAGCAGGTCCTCCGACTGCGGCGTGCCGACGCGGTGGTAGTAGAGCTTCTGCTGGGCGAGATCGTCGAAGGTGCCGCCGCTGCCGCCCTGCGGCGGATCGGGGTAACGGGAATAGAAAAAGCCCTTCGCATCCCGGGTCCACGCGATGCTCGAAAACTTGATGCGGCGCAGGACCTCGTCCTGGTCCTTGGCGTCGGCGACGCCGCGCACGCGGATCTCGTTCCAGTCCGAACCGGCAGCCGCGGTCGCGTAGGCCAGCCAGCGGCCGTCCGGCGAGACTTCGTAGTCGGTCAGCGCGACCGTGCCGTCGGCGGCGAGCAGATTGGGGTCGAGCAGGGCGCGCGGCGCGCCATCCCGGCCGTCCTGCACGTAGAGCACGGACTGGTTCTGCAAGCCGTCGTTCTTCGCGTAGAAGTAGCGGCCGGCGACCTTGTGCACCAGGCCGTAGCGTTCGTAGTTCCACAGCTGGGTCAGGCGCTGGCGGATCGCCTCGCGCTCGGGCAGGCCGGCGAGCAGCGGCAGGCTCAGGGCGTTCTGCGCCTCGACCCAGGCGCGCGTGGCCGGGGCATCGACGTCTTCGAGCCCGCGGTAGGGATCGGCCACCTTCGTGCCGAAATAGTCGTCCACGACCGGGCCGCGCGGTGCCTGCGGATAGGAGAGGCGCTGCGCGCGCGCCGGCACGGTGGTCATCGTCATCGACAGAACCAGGGCGAGAACGAGCGATCGGCGGAGCATGTCGGGCCGTTACGAGGCTGCGGCAATGAGGAAGTTGCGTAATATAGGGCAGGCCGACCGGCGGCGAGACCGCAGTCGGAAGACGCGATCCACCTGGGGTAACCGATGAACCGAGCCTCCCGCGCTGCACTGGCCCTGCTGCTCGCCACCCTGTCCGCCACGGCCGCGGCCGGCGACGAGCGTGACGACTACGTCAGCGCGATGGGCAGCTACATCATCCCCGACGATGCGCGCGGTTACGACAACGGCTATGGCTGGCAGCTGGTCTATGGCCGGCCGGTCGGCAAGCGCCTGAGCATGGAACTGGACGCCTTCGGCCAGCGCATGGAACTGGAAGGCGGCGGCGGCCACGATGTCGGCTACGGGCTCGGCCTGGGCCTGCGCTATCTGCGCGGCACGCCGATGTTCGGCGTGTTCGCGCTCGGCGGCCTCGGCAGCACCTGGGAAGACATCTACACCGACCAGAAGTTTTCGCCGTTCGCCAACGTCGGCCTCGGCATCCTGGTCGGCGAGGGCCGGCTCAAGGCGCGCGCCGAGGCGCGCTACTACGCGATCCTCAACCGCGACTTCTATCCCGACGACGACGTCGTCTATGACGCACGCATCAATTTCGGCGTGCAGTACAGCCTGGGCATCGCCCCGCCGATCGGCGATGCCGACCAGGACGGCGTCACCGACGACATCGACGCCTGCCCCGGCACGCCGTTCGGACTGTCGGTCGATGCGAAGGGCTGCCCGCTGCAGGCCGCCGCCCCCGGCGACAGCGATGGCGACGGCGTGCCCGACGACCTCGACCAGTGCCCCGGCACGCCCGCCGGCAGCGCGGTCGATGCGGCCGGCTGCCCGCTCGACGAGGACGGCGACGGCGTGCCCAACGCCCAGGACGCCTGCCCGCACACGCCACCGGGCTTCCGCGTGGACGCCAGCGGCTGCATCTCCGGCGAGCAGACCGTCATCGTGCTCAAGTCGGTGCACTTCGCGTTCGACTCGGCGGTGCTCAAGGACGCAGCGCGCGAGGTGCTCGACCGCGTCGCCGAGGGCCTGCGCAACCAGCCCGACCTGCGCGTGGAGATCATCGGCAACACCGACGCGCTGGGCAGCGATGCCTACAACATGCAGCTGTCGATCGCGCGCGCCGCCTCGGTGCGCAACTATCTGATCAGCCGTGGCATCTCGCCGCGCCGGATGGACACGGCCGGCCACGGCGAGCGCTACCCGATCGCCGACAACGACACTGAGGAGGGCCGCGCCCAGAACCGCCGCGTCGAGTTCCGCGTGCTGGCCGACTGACGGGGCAAGTCGCTTAAGATAGGCGCACCCACGCCCCGCGGACGCAGCGCGGGACGCAACAGAGCGAACGAACTGGGGGACCCCCGAGATGATGCGAATCACCTGCGCAGCGGTGGCGCTGATTCTGGCCACGAGCGCGAGCGCCTCCGCCGACGCGCCGCCGAACTACGTCGGCCTGATGGGCAGCTACGTGCTGCCGGACAGCGCCCGCGGCACCGACGACGGCGCCGGCTTCCACATCCTCTACGGCAGCCCGATGAGCCGGCGCCTGAGCCTGGAGCTGAATGTATTCGGCCAGCGCACGGATCTCAGCGATGGCAGCGGCCGCGATGCCGGCTACGGCGTCGGCCTGGACCTGCGCTACCTGCGCGGCAGTCCGCGCCTGGGCTGGTTCGTGCTCGGCGGTCTCGGCAGCTTCTGGGAGGACTACGGCACCGACGAGGAACTGTCCCCCTATCTGGACGCCGGCATCGGCGCCCAGGCCGGCGGCAACAGCCTGCAGCTGCGCGCCGAAGCGCGTTATTACGCGATCTTCAACAACGACACCTACGCCGGCGCGGACGTGCTCTACGACGCACGGCTGAATCTGGGCCTGCTCTATTCGTTCGGCGCCGCACAGGAGAAACCGCTGCGCCGCTTCGGCGAGATCGACGACGACCACGACGGCGTCGTCGATACCCAGGACGACTGCCCGGGCACGCCGTTCGGCACGCCGGTGGATGCGCGCGGCTGCCCGCTGCAGGCGGTCACGGCGATCGGCGACAGCGACGGCGACGGTGTGCTCGATACCCAGGACCAGTGCCCCGGCACAGCGGCCGGCGTGGCCGTCGATGCCGCCGGCTGCCCGCTCGACCAGGACGGCGACGGCATACCCAATGCGGAAGACGCCTGCCCGGATACGCCACCCGGCTTCAAGGTGGACATCACCGGCTGCGTGTCCGAGGCGCAGACCGTGACCGTGCTCAAGTCGGTGCATTTCGAATTTGCGTCGGCCAAGCTCACGCGTGACGCGCGCGTGGTGCTCGACCGGGTCGCCATCGGCCTGCGCAGCCAGCCCGATCTGCGCCTGGAGATCATCGGCAACACCGATGCGCAGGGCTCGGACGCCTACAACCAGCAGCTGTCGCTGGCGCGTGCCGCCTCGGTGCGCAACTACCTCATCGACCGCGGCATTCCCGGCAACCGCCTGGAAGCGGTCGGTCACGGCAAGCGCAACCCGATCGCCGACAACGACACCGAGGAGGGCCGCGGCCTCAACCGCCGCGTCGAGTTCCGCGTCCTGACCGAGTAGGCCGCAGCGGATCGGTTGATCAGCCCCGTGGCGCAGGCCGCGGGGTTGCTCACAGGCGCAGCTTGTCGCGCACCGGCTG
This sequence comes from Fontimonas sp. SYSU GA230001, assembly GCF_040066175.1. NCBI lineage: Bacteria > Pseudomonadati > Pseudomonadota > Gammaproteobacteria > Nevskiales > Nevskiaceae > Fontimonas > Fontimonas sp. SYSU GA230001. The sequence goes on along the minus strand of NZ_JBEAAM010000017.1, from coordinate 18,308 downwards.
CAGCTGTTCCAGGGCGTGGCGGTAGCCGCGCTCAACGACTTCGTCGAGCTTCTTCCAGTCGAACAGGCCGACACCGGTCACCGGCATGCGCAGATAGACGTCGGCGCGCGCCGCGCGCTGCGCCGTGCCGCTTTCGCTGGTCAGCGTCGCGGTGCGGAAGATGATCGAGAACAGGCGCGGCTTCTCGACATCCCCCTTCAGATTGAACAGCCCCTCGGGGTCGGGGCCCTCGATGCCGGGAGCGGCGATGCCGCCCTCGGTGCTGACGTCGGAGGCGATGATCGGCCCGCGTTCCAGACTCTGCATGACGTCGGTCGGCAGGCTGTTGACGACGGCGCCGTCGCACAGCAGCTCGCCGTGCCAGACCACCGGCGGGGCCACGCCGGGCACCGCCATGCTCGTCGCCACCCACAGATACACCGGGCCGCGGTCGTGCATCACCGCGCGGCCTCGGGTCAGGTTCGTGGAGATGCAGAAGAAGGGTTTGCGCAGATCCTCGATCTGGCGGTCGTCGAAGATCTCGTGCAGGCGGCGCACGAACTTGCGGCCGCGGATCAGCGCGACGCTCGGGAACAGGTAGTCGTTGAGCTGGTTGGTCTTGACGAAGGTCTCGCGGGCGATGTGCAGGATCTCGTTGTGGTCGTAGCCGCAGGCGACCAGCGCCGAGAAGAATGCGCCCATGCTGGTGCCGCCGGCGATATCGACCGGAATGTCGAGTTCGTGCAGCGCACGGATCAGTCCGATGTGCGCGAAGCCGCGCGCCCCGCCGCCGCCGAGCACCAGGCCGAGGCCACGGCCGGTCAGCTGGCGCGCGAGACTGGCGAAATCGCCGGCGTGGTCGCGGCGCACGAAGTAGTGCGCCTGGGCGCCGACGTGATCGCGCCAGTGCAGCACCGGACCGCCGGACTGCCCCTCGGGACGGATCACGATCACCTCGACCGGTGCCCGCGCACCGCAGCGGCGCAGTTCATCGACCATCGGCGTCACGGTCGCCGGCGCCGCGGCATCGACGACGAACAGGATGCGGTCGGCCTGACGCATGCAGCGCCGCGCCCACGGGTCGGCATGCGGGCCGGCCAGATACATCAGGGATTCGCGCTCGATCTCCGCGCGGTTGAGGAACTCGACGAGGCGGCGATTGGCCTCGCCGCTGTCCAGGCGCGCCTGCGACGTGCCGGGTCCGAGGGCCTGGTCCACGGTCTGCGCGTCGATCAGCATCGGCGCGCGCACCGCCGCGAGCGCCTCCACGAGCCGGCGCGCGACCATCGGCGCGTCGGCGTCCGGCGTCGCCGGGACGATGGCCAGGCAGCGCAGCCGGCGCTGGTGCTCCAGCCGCTGCGTGCGCTGATTCTGGCGCAGGCGCTGGATGATCACGCGCGTCATCTCGGCGAGCGCATCCGGGTGGCGCGTGACGACCTCGTACAGGTGCTTCGCCGGAATGCGGATCAGCAGGCTGTCGCGCACCGCATGCACCGCGGCGACGCGCGGTTCGCCGGACAGCGCGCCGATCTCGCCGATCGGTTCCAGGCGGCCGATGGTGCCGGCGATGGCGCCGTCGGGCAGCACCGCGCACAGACGCCCGGTGGCGACGATGTAGATGCTGTCGGGCGCGGTGCCGCGCTCGAACAAGGTCTTGCCGCTGGGGATCTCGACGATCTCCGCCTGTGCGGCGAGCGCATCGAGCGCGGCCGACGTCAGGCGCTGGAACAGCGGGCTTTCGGCAAGGACCGTACGCGGATTCATGCTGAGTGCCGAGTCTAGCTGCCATCATGTCGCCATGCGAACCTGCGTGGCGATCCTTCTGCTGTGCCTAGGCAACGGCGCTGCGGCGGTCGAGCGCATCGAGCTGAGCGCGCAGCGGATCGACGCGCCGGGCTGGAGTGCGACCGGCGTGCGCGTCGACTGGCGACCCGGCGGAGCCGCCATCGTCGAGGCGACGGTGCGGACACCGCGCGCTGCGATCCCCGCGCCCCTGCATGTGCGACTGCAGTGTCCGCGCCTGCCCAGCGCGGCGGCGCTCGCCTGCGACCGCCTCGCGCTGCGCGCCGCGGTGGCCGACCTCGGCACGCTCGACGCGCTGCTCGATGTGCAGATGCGCGACGCCGGACACTGGCGCGCCGATCTGCACCACGCCGACCTCGCGCTCGATTACAACGGCGCCGACGGGCGCATCGCCACCGAGGGGCTGCGCGTCGCGCTGCAGGGCAGCGCGAGCGCCGCCGGTGGCCTGCGCATGCTCGACTGGCGCATGCAGACCGGCGGCGGGCAGGCGTATGTGGAGCCGGCCTTCGCCGATTTCGGCACGCACCCGCTGCGGATCGACGGCCGTGTCGTCCTGCCCGCACGCGGTGCCGTCCGGCTGGAGCGCCTGGACATCGAACAGACCGGCGTCGGCACGCTGACGGCACGGGCCGAATTCGACGCGGAACGGCCGCTGGCCCGGCACCATGTCGAACTCGAGCTGGCGCTGCCGGACACGGCCGCCGCCGCCGGTCTGTATCTGCGGCCGCTGCTGGCAACGACGCCGCTGCACGATCTGGAGCTGGCGGGGTCGGTGACGCTGCGCGCGGCGCTCATCGATCGTGCCCCGCTGACCGCGGACCTCGAACTCGCTGCGGCCAGCGTCGCCGCGCCGGGTCCGGCGGTCGCGCTGCAGAATCTGCGCGGCACGCTGCACTGGCAGTATCAGACGCCCGGCCGGCCGTCGCAGCTGGAATGGGCCGGCGGCAGTGTCGGACGCATCCCGATCGGCGCGACGCGACTGGCGTTCATCGCGGCCGGCAGCGGCTTTGCGCTGATCGCGCCGGCACAGCTGCCGGTGCTCGACGGCGCTCTGGAGGTGAGCCGCTTCGCGCTGGACCGCATCGGCGACGACCAGATGAGCGCCGACGTGGACATGCGGCTGCGCCCGATCGACCTGCGCGCGCTGTGCCGCAGCCTCGGCTGGCCCGAGTTCACCGGCACGCTCGCCGGCAGCCTGCCCGGCCTGAAGCTGCGCGAGCGCCGCCTCGACATCGACGGCGTGCTCGAAGCCGCCGCCTTCGACGGCCGCATCGAGGTGCGCAACCTCAGCGTGATCGAGCCCTTCGGCGTACTGCCGCGCGTGAAGGCCGACGTGCGTCTGCGCCGGCTCGACCTCGCGCTGCTGACCGGCGCCTTCGACTTCGGCCGCATCACCGGCCGGCTCGACGGCGACTTCGACGGCCTGCGCCTGATCGGCTGGGAACCGGTGGCGATGGATGCGCGGCTGTACTCGTCGGCGCGCGACGACCGCCCGCGGCGCATCTCGCAGCGCGCGATCGACAACATCTCGTCGATCGGCGGCGGTCCCACCGGCCTGCTGTCGCGCGGCTTCTTCAGCCTGTTCGACGACTTCGCCTATGCGCGCATCGGCTGGCGCTGCGTGCTCGACAACGGCATCTGCCGCATGAGTGGCATCGGCCCGGCGCGGCAGGGAGACGGCTACGTGCTCGTGCAGGGCCGCAGCCTGCCGCGCATCGACGTCGTCGGCTACTCGAAGCAGGTCAGCTGGCCGGTGTTCCTCGCGCAGTTGCGCAGCATCGGCCGCAGCGGTCCGGCACAGGTCAGCAGCGAACTGCGTTGATCCGTTCACGGAAGGTACGTCGGCAGGCTCTATACTGGCCCTCCGATTCCGTGAAGCGGAGTGCGCGATGACCCTGTTCCGAACCGGCCTGCTCGCCGCCGTTTTCGCCGCGCTGGGCGCCTGCGTGACCATCAACGTCTATTTCCCGGCCGCCGCCGCCGAGAAGGCCGCCGACCGCATCATCGACGACGTCTGGGGGCGCGCCGAACCGGCGCCACCCGGGGCGGCGCCGGCGACCCCGGAACCGAGTTCTTCGCTCGGCAGTGCACTGCAGGCCGTCGCCCTGCGCACGCTCGATGCGCTGGTCCCGGCTGCGCAGGCCGCCGAGCCGAACCTCGACATCTCCTCGCCCGAGATCCTGCGCCTGAAGACGCTGATGGAACGCCGTTTCGGCGAACTCAAGCCGCTGATGGACGCCGGCACGGTCGGCCTGACGGCGGACGGCTACGTGACCGTGCGCGATCCGGCCGCCGTGCCGCTGGCCAGCCGCAACGCGGTGCGCACGCTCGTCGCCAACGAGAACAGCGACCGCGCCGCGCTGTACCGCGAGATCGCCAGCGCCAACGGCCAGCCGCAATGGGAGGCGCAGATCCGCGAGGTGTTCGCGGCACGCTGGATCGCCAAGGCGCAGCCGGGCTGGTGGTATCAGGACGCGACCGGCGCCTGGAAGCAGAAATAGCGCGAACGGCGACGATCGACGCGCTGCGCGCGTCAGCCGTTCTCCTCGGCCCAGCCGCGCAGTGCCAGTGCGCGCAGGCGCGCGCCGTTCTGCCGCCACCAGGCCGGCAGCTGGTCGGCCGGGAACGGGCGCGACAGGAAGTAGCCCTGCAGGATCTCGCAGCCCATCTGCGCCAGCGCCGCCGCGTGGGCGCTGGTCTCGACGCCCTCGGCGACCGCGTACAGCTCCAGCTCGCGCGCCAGTTCCAGGCTGGAGCGCAGGATGCTGCGCGCGTCGCGCTCGGTGAACATGCCGAGGACGAAGGAGCGATCGACCTTGAGTTCGTTGAATGGCATGCGCCGCAGCTGCTGGAAGGTCGAATGGCCGCAGCCGAAGTCGTCGATCGCCAGGCCGATGCCGCGCAGGCGCAGGCGCGTGAGCACGTCCAGCGCCTTCTGCGGATCGCGCAGGAAACCGGTTTCGGTGATTTCCATGGACAGCTGGTCCGGCCGCAGGTCAAGCCGCTCCAGCTGCGCGACGATGGTGTCGGGCAGCACGAGGTTCGACATCGACGCCACCGGGGCGTTGACCGAGATGTGCGTATCCAGACCGGCGCCGGCCCATTTCGCGCAGGCGAACAGCGACTTCTTCAGCACGACCTCGGTCAGTTCGTCGATCAGATCGTGCTGCTCGGCGAGGGCGACGAAGTACTCCGGGGACACCGGGCCGTGCTGCACGCTGATCCAGCGCGCCAGCGCCTCGACGCCGTGCAGCTCGCCGCTGCGCGCGTCGATCTGCGGCTGCACGAACACCTGGATCTCGTAGTCGGCGATCGCCTGCCGCAGCTCGGCCACGCTCGGTTCGGCCGCGACGCCGTTGCGGCGCGCGGCCGGAGCGCGGGCCTCGCGGCCGAGTTCGAGCAAGGCATCGCGCAGACGCTCACGCTCGACCGGCTTCTGCTGCACCGGCAGCACGCGCAGCCCGCGCTCGGCGGCGAGATCGCGCGCCGCCGCGAGCAGCTTGTGCCCCGACGAGCTGATGTACAGCACCGCCGCGCTGCTCTGGCGCGCCGCCACCAGCCGCATCAGCTGGATGCCGTCGAACTTGGGCATGCACAGGTCGGACACGATCAGATCGAAGGGCCCGCCCTCGTTGAGCAGACGCACCGTGTCGGGGCCGCCCGACGACGTGGATACCCTTTCGATGCCCAGGCTGCGCAGCTGGCCGGCGACCACCTTGCAGACGAAGTCGTCATCGTCGATCACCAGCGCCTGGCGCACGCGTTCGAGCACGGCACGGGGCAGTACGCCGGGGTCGTCGCCAAGGGTCTGTGCCGCGGGGCTGTTCATCCGTCCGATCCGGTGGGTGCCGCCACGATGCCCTCACCCGCCCATCGTGGATACCCGGGGGAGATATTAGGCCACAGGCGCCTGACGAATGGGATACGCTGCGGCGCGGCAAACGCACCGCATTCTCATGCGCCGAACGCCGCCGAGACGGGCGGTGCCATTGTCACCGCCCGTCTCGGCGCACGGCGCAGGATCAGGCCTTTTCGCCCGCCCAGCCGCAGGACAGGCCCTTGTTCTGCTCGGCCAGATAATCCATCAGCGGCGCGAAGTACTCGATCAGCGCGCTGCCGTCCATCTCGCGCGTACCGGTGAGCTTCTCCAGGGTCTCCTGCCACGGCCGGCTGGCGCCCTGCGCGAGCATGTCCATGAAGCGCTTGCCGGCCTCGGCGTTGCCGTAGATGTCGCACTCGTGCAGCGGCCCTTCGAAGCCGGCCGCATCACACAGCGCCTTCTGGAACTGGAACTGCAGGATGAAGGCGAGGAAGTAGCGCGTGTACGGCGTGTTGCCGGGGATGTGGTATTTCGCGCCCGGATCGAAGTCATCCTCGGTGCGCGCCAGCGGCGGGCTCACGCCCTGGTACTGCTCGCGCAGCTGCCACCAGCCGGCGTTGTAGTCCTGCGGCTTGATCTCGCCGGAGAACACCTTCCAGCGCCACTGATCGACCAGCTTGCCCCAGGGCAGGAACACGATCTTGTCGAGTGCCCACTTCATCTGCGCGTTGATCACCGCCTTCGGGTCGGGCTTCTGCGCCGGCACCAGGCCGATCTTGTGCAGATGCGCCGGCGTCAGCGACAGCGTGATGGTGTCGCCGATCGCCTCGTGGAAGCCGTCGTGTGCAGCGTTCTGGAACAGCGGCGGCAGCGGGTTGTACATCAGGTCGTAGAAGATGTGGCCCAGCTCGTGGTGGATCGTCGTCAGCTGGTCCTCGTCCGGCTCGATGCACTGCTTGATGCGCACGTCGCCCTGCATGTTCATGTCCCAGGCGCTGGCGTGGCAGACCACCTCGCGGTCGCGCGGCTTGACCAGCATCGACTTGTCCCAGAACGAGTCCGGCAGCCTGGGGAAGCCCAGTGAGGTATAGAAGTCCTCGGCGATCCGGGTCATGTTGACCGCCATCGCCGCGTCCGCCTGGTGCTCGATCTCCGCCAGATCGAGCGCGGTCGGCTTGCCCTTGAACTCGGCGACGCGCTTCTTGTACTCGGCGTCGCGGCGTTCCTTGAGCGCGGCAGTGACGTCGAGCGAACCCACGCCCTTGTACGGTTCGACCAACGGGTAGATGTTGCTCCACTGCTGCGCCCACATATTGCCGAGCAGATGCGCCGGGATCAGGCCGTCCTTGGACACGACCGCGTCGCCGAACTGGGCGTTGAGCTTGGCGCGCACATGGCAATGCAGCGCATCGTAGAGTGGCTTGACCTGCGTCCACAGGCGCTCGACCTCGGCGTCGAACTCGACCGGCGACATGTCGTAGCCGGCGCGCCACATCTCGCCGAGATTGGCGAAGCCGAGCTCGCGGGCGCCCTCGTTGCCGAGTTCGACGAAGCGCTGGTAGTCGGCGCGGATCGGCCTGGACGTCGCGTGCCAGCCGGCCCAGGCCTGCGCGCGCGCCTCGGGGCTCGCGCCCGGATCGTTGATGATCTTCTCGATCTCCGGCAGGCTCAGACACTGGCCCTCGGTCTTGCACCACTTGCCGGAACCGTAGTTGGCCTCCATCTTCGACAGGATCTTCGCCAGCTCGGCGCGCTTGGCCGGATCGCTGGGCGCGGGATTGGCGGTCGACAGCTTGAGCAGCAGCATGCCGCGCTCGGTGTCGGGCGCCGCCTCGACGCCATTGAAGCGCTTGGACTCCTGCACCTTGCGGCTCAGGTACTCCAGCCACTCCTCGTTGGCGCGCGACGCGATCATCTGCGTGTCATCGGTGATGTAGGTCGCCTGCGCCCATTGCGCCGCGTTCAGGTACGGCAGCAGCCTGCGGTAGTCGTCGTTGACGCCGGCGATGAAGGCGTCGGCCTCGGCGGCGGTCGGCGGCGCCGGCGTGGCGACGGGCACGGCCGGCGCCTCCTTCTTGCCGCAGGCACTCAGCAGCAGCGCCGCAGCGGCGGCGCCGGTCAGGGTCTTGCGCATGTCCATGTCCTCTTCGTGTCGTGGCGCGTCACTGCGCCGCGGAACCCATCAGCTTCTTGATCATGCCGCTGAACAGCAGCATCGCGATACCTGCACCGCCGCCGATCAGCGCCATCTGCAGGAACTGGCCCGGCATGTCCTCGACGCTGCCGGAGCCGACGTGGCCACCGATCAGTCCGGCGGCGAGATTGCCGACGGCGGCGCCGAGGAACCAGGTGCCCATCATCTGGCCGACGTAGCGCGGCGGCGACAGCTTGGTGACGTTGGACAGCCCCACCGGCGACAGGCACAGCTCGCCAGTGGTGTGCAGCAGATAGGTCAGCAGCAGCCAGGTCGGCGCGACCTTGCCGCCGCTCGACAGGATCAGCTCCGCGGCCCCCATGATGACGACGAAGCCCAGGCCGAGCTGCACCAGCCCCAGACCGAACTTGGCCGGCGCCGACGGATCGAGGTTGCGCCGGCCCAGCGTCACCCACAGCCAGGCGAAGAATGGCGACAGCAGGATGATCACCAGCGGGTTGATCGACTGATACCAGGACGCCGGATGCACGCCGTCCGGGAACCAGCCGCCCAGCAGCGAGCGGTCGGTGTAGTCGAGCGCGAACAGGTTGAAGGTGGTCGCCGCCTGCTCGAAGCCGGCCCAGAACAGCGCCGCGCACAGGAAGAAGATCGCGATCACCGCGACGCGGCCGCGCTCCTCGCGCGTGATGTCGGCGAAGAACAGCACGTAACCGAAGAACACGAAGGCGAGTGCGACCATGCCGCTGCCGACCAGCTGCGCGAGCTGGGTCACACCGACCGGAATCACGCCGGTGAACAGCAGCAGCACCAGCGCGATCACCGCGGCAGATGCACCGGCGAGCAGCTTCCAGCCCTTCGCGCGCTCGGCCTCGTCCGCGGCGTGCGGATGCAGGCCGGCATCGCCCAGATAGTTCTCGGTGAGCTTGTACTGGAGCAGGCCGATGCCCATGAACAGGCCGGCGCAGAAGAAGCCGCCGCGCCACGACCAGGCCTCGCCGATGGTGCCGGCGATCAGCGGCGCAATGAACGCACCGAGGTTGATGCCCATGTAGAAGATCGAGAACCCGGCGTCGCGGCGCGCGCCCGGCTGGCCCTTGTACAGTTCACCGACGATCGCCGAGATGTTCGGCTTGAGCAGGCCGACACCGACGACGATGATCGCCAGACCCAGGTAGAAAACGGGCGGACTGGCCGGGATCGCCAGCGTGAAATTGCCGAGCATGATCAGCACACCGCCCCAGAACACCGCCTTGCGCTGGCCGATCAGTCGGTCGGCGATCCAGCCGCCGGGCAGCGAGAACAGATAGACCGCGCCGGTGTACAGGCCGTAGATCGCGCCGGCCGACTCGCGCGGGATGCCGAAGCCGGCGTTCTCCGCCGTCACTGCCGCCGTCAGGAACAGGATCAGCAGCGCGCGCATTCCGTAATAGGTGAAGCGCTCGAAGAACTCGGTCATGAACAGCGTGGCGAGGCCACGCGGATGCCCGGCCCAGGTTTTCTCGGTCATCGTGATTCCGGTCGTGTGACGGCCGCGGCACTATGCCCGCGGCGCGCGCGCGGCCGCATGGGTGTATTCCCCCAGGCTGCGCACGCGCCGGGGACCGCCTCCGCGGCAGGCTCAGCGGATGCGCTTGATCTTGAGCAGCACGTAGGACATGTCGTACTTGAACGTGCTCGGCTCGACCTCGAACTCGACCTCGACCTCCTCGCCGACCTGGGGCACCCAGCCGACCGGATCGAACTCCGTGCGCTTGCGCGCATAGACGAAGCGCGCCTTCTTCGAACTGCCCTTGAGCGTGGCGATGACGCCGCTCTTGCCGCTCTCGACGACCTTGACCCGCATCGGGCTGACCATCTGCTTCGGGTCCACGCTGTTGGGGCCGAGCTTGACCAGCTTGACGCTGGACGCCACCAGCTTGCCCTTCTTCTCGAAGAACGTGACCTGCACCTGGTCGCCCTCGCCCGGGCGCCAGTCGTCCGGTTCATAGTTCGTGTCCTTCTTGCCGACCAGGTAGAGGCGTTCGAGGCCGCCGCCTTCCTTGAGGACGAACTTGCCGTAGCCCATCTCGCCGATGGTGCCCCTGGAGACGTTGTCCTGCGCCAGCGCGGCGAGCGGCAGCAGGAACAGCGCAACGAAAAACGGCCTCAACGAACGCAGCATGGAACGACTCCTTTCTACATCGTGCGACGGAAGATCAGCGACGTGTTGATGCCGCCGAAGGCGAAGTTGTTGTTGATGACGTGCTCGGTCTGCAGCGCACGACCGTTGCCGACGACGTAATCGAGTTCGCCGCAGCGCGGGTCGAGATTCCTCAGGTTCAGCGTCGGCGCGAACCAGCCGCGGTTCATCATCTCGATGACCCACCAGCTCTCGATCGCGCCGCAGGCGCCGAGCGTGTGGCCGAGGTGCCCTTTCCACGAGGCCGCCGGGATGGCGCGGCCGAAATAGCGGCGCGTCATGTTGGATTCGGCGATGTCACCCTGCTCGGTCGCGGTGCCGTGGCAGGACACGAAGCCGATGTCGCGCGGCGACAGGCCGGCGTCCTGGAACGCCAGCGTCATCGCGCCGCCCATCGTTTCCTGATTCGGGTGCGTCGCGTGGTCGCCGTCGGCGTTGGTGCCGTAACCGACGATCTCGGCGTAGATCTTCGCGCCGCGCGCCTTCGCATGCTCGTACTCCTCGAGCACCAGCGTGCACGCGCCCTCGCCGATCACCAGGCCGTCGCGGTCGCGGTCGAACGGTGCCGGCGTGGTCTTGGGCGCATCGTTCTTCAGGCTGGCCGAGAACAGCGTGTCGAACACCGCGGCCTCCGACGGACACAGTTCCTCGGCGCCGCCGGCGAGCATCATCGTCTGCATGCCGTACTTGATCGCCTCGTAGGCATAGCCGATGCCCTGGCTACCGGAGGTGCAGGCGCTGCAGGTGGGGATCACGCGGCCCTTGAGGCCGAAGTACAGACCGATGTTGACCGCGGCGGTGTGCGACATCATGCGCAGGTAGGTCGTCGCGTTGAAGCGGCCGAGCTTGCCCGACACCATCAGGCCGCCGAATTCGGTCACCGCGTCGGTGCTGCCGGTGCAGGAACCGTAGGACACACCCATCGCGCCGGTCCTGATCTCGGGATCATCCTTGAGCCCGGCGTTCTCCAGCGCCAGTTCGGACGCGCGCACCGCGAGCAGCGAGACGCGACCCATCGTGCGCGTGACCTTGCGCGTGTAGTGTGGCGGCAGCCTGAAATCCTTGACCGGCCCGCCCAGGCGCGTGCCGACCTCGGTGAAACGGTCCCACTCCGGCATCTTCTCGATGCCGCTGACGTTGTTGCGCAGACTGGTTTCGACGCTGTCCCAGTCCTGCCCGATGGCCGTGATGCCGGCCATGCCGGTGATGACGACCCGTTTCGTTCCTGCACCCATCCCGACACCCACCCCTTCCCCAAACCACGACCCCGAGAGTCAATACATGCCGCCGTTGATCGAGATCACCTGCCGCGTGATGTAGGCCGCGGCCTCCGACATCAGGAACGCGACCAGCGCGGCGACCTCGTCCGGCTCGCCCACCCGCCCCGTCGGCACCAGCTTCAATGCCTCGTCGAGCGGGACTTCGTCGATCATATCCGTCCTGATCAAACCCGGCGCGACGCAGTTCACGGTGATGCGCCGGCTGGCCAGCTCCACCGCCAGCGCCTTGGTCGCGCCGATGATACCGGCCTTGGCCGCCGAGTAATTGACCTGGCCGCGGTTGCCCATCAGGCCCGACACCGAGGCGAGCGTGACGATGCGGCCGGGTTTGCGCGTGCGGATCATCGGCATCACCAGCGGGTGCAGCACGTTGTAGAAGCCGTCGAGGTTGGTGCGCAGCACGCCGTCCCAGTCCGCGCCCGACAGCGCCGGGAAGGCACCGTCGCGGGCGATGCCGGCGTTGCAGACCACGCCGTAGTACGCGCCATGGGCCTCGATGTCGGCGGTGAGCGCGCTGCGCGCCTGCTCGCGGTCGGAGACGTCGAAGCGGATCACGCGCGCGGCGCGGCCCAGCGCCTCGACTTGCTGGCGCGTCGCGTCGGCGTCGCTGCGGCAGTGCAGCACGAGGTCGTAGCCGGCACGCGCCAGCCCGACGGCGATGGCCTGGCCGATGCCGCGGTTGGCGCCGGTGACCAGAACGGTCTGCGTCATGTCTTGCCCCCGTAGATGCGATCGAGAAAGTCGCGGATGTGCTCCGGCTGGTAGGCCTTGATCTGCGCCTGTGACCAGACGTCCCGTCCGTCGCCGAGCCGGCAGTCGTAGGCGCCGACGCCTTCGCCGTCGCGCACCAGCAGCTCGACCTGCACATGGACATGCTCGCCGTCGCGGAACCAGGCGTGGTCACACGCGTAGGCGCGTGTCCCCAGCAGCAGGCCGATCTCGACCGGCAGGCCGAGCTGCGTGCGCAGGTGGCCGGCGTGCACGCCGATGGTCTGCGCCATGTACTCGATGCCGACCCAGTTGGGCACGCCGCGGCCCGGTTCGAAGAAGCGCGAGCGCGGGTGGATGCGCACCCGGCAGGTCGCGCCTGCCTCGTCGAGCTGCAGGATGTCGTCGAGCAGCATCATGCCGGGGCCATGCGGCAGCAGCGTGGCGGGGGCTGGGAAAGGCGGTTTCATGGCAGGGGGCGGGAGGTGATGTCGAGGCTGTAGCCGTGTTCGAGATTCACCAGCCACAGCCGGCCGTTCCAGGGATCGTCGGTGGCCTGGTGCACCTCGGCGACCAGGCGCGGGCCGCGGTAGAGGCGGCGCAGGCCGGCGCGCGGCTCGGTCAGGCGCACGCCCTGCGGCAGCGCCGCCTGCAGGGTCGCCAGCGGCCAATAGGCGAGCTGGATGTCGGCGAGGATGTCCTGCGGCTGCAGTTCGCCGGGGGCGAACGGTGCGCGCTCCACGCGCACGCCGGCCGCGTCCTGTTCGAGCGTGAATACGCGCTGGCCCAGCGCGGTCAGGCCGATCACGCGCAGGCGCTCGGCGTTCACGTCGAGAATGCAGTGCAGCGCCGCCTCGCGCTCGGCGTAAGCCGCGTACAGCACCTGTTCGGCGCGGCGCGCGGCCCCGAGGCTGGAGGGCGGCAGGATCGGCAGGCCGCTGCGCGCGGCGTCCGGCGCGGGCGGCGCCGCGGCGCAAGCGGACAGCAGCGCGCCGGCGAGCAGCAGGCTCCCGAGCACGGCCCGGCGGCCGCGGGCCGCGCCGGCGAGTGCGCACCGCTTCATGCCGCCGCCCCCGCGCGCGGCGCGCTGGCGAGGATCGCCAGCAGCCAGGTCGAGGCCACGCCGGTCAGCACCGCCAGCCCGAGGCTGCGGATGAAGGGCGTGGCCGAGACCGACAGCATGCCGAAGGCGAGCAGCGTCGTCAGCGCCGCGACCGAGATGGCCAGCATCGGGATCGGCCGCAGCGCGCCGCCTTCACGCAGGAACACCCCGTAGTCCACGCCCAGGCCGAGCACCAGCAGCAGCGCGAGCACGGTGAACAGGTTGGCCGGAACGCCGAACCAGCCGTGCAGCGCGAGCGTCAACAGGCAACCGCCGAGCGGGGCGATCAGCTGCTGCAGTGCCTGGCGCGGCGCATAGCGCAGCATCAGCACCGCGGCGATCGCCAGCAGAGCGCCGCCCAGGCCGAGCAGCGCCACGTGCCGGTAGTGACGCAGCACCGTCGAGATGTCGGCGACACGGTCGATCAGGCGCACACCGGCCAGTCCGTCCGTGGCCGCGCGCAGCGCGTCGACGTCGCCGATGCCGTTGAGCGCCACCGCGCTGGCGACGCCGCGGCCGGTGTCGCCCAGCCACAGGCTGCGCAGGGCTGCCGACACCGGACTGGCGAGCCACGCCTCCAGCGTGAGCGTGCGGCCGGCGGCTTCGGCGAAGGCCGCACGCTGCCGCGCGACGACCGCGTCGGCGAAGCCCAGCTGCGCCAGCAGCCGCGGCAGTGCCGCGCCATCCGCATAGACCCGCTCGGCGAGCAGCGCGCGGTTCTGTGCCTGGCGCTGTGCGGACGGGACGACGCGCGACAGCGCCAGGTAGCCCCCGAGCACGTCGCGGCCGACCAGCGCATCGAGCCGGTCGCGCAGCGCTTCCTCGCGGCGCAGCAAGGTCTCGGTGTCGGCGCCCTCGACCAGGAAGAAGCGCGTGTCCATGCCGCCGCCGAGCCGCTCGCGCACGTGTGTCTCCTGTGCGAGCCGTTCGGGCGTCGATGACTGCAGCGCACGCACGTCATCGACGAACTCCAGCCGCCACAGTCCGACGCCGGTCGCCACGATCGCGAGCGCGAGCAGCGGATGGAGGACGCGGTCGGCCGGTCGTCGCAGGCGTGCCAGCGCGTGCATCGCACGGCCGAGCCGGACCGGCATCGGCCGGCCACCGTGGCCGGCGACGAGCGGAAACGCCAGCAGCACGGTGCAGCCAGCCATCAGCAGGCCGGCCACCGAGAACACCGCCATCTGCCGCAGGCCGGGAAACGGTGGCAGCAGGAACGCGAGGTAACCGAGGGCGGTGGTGGTCATGCCGATCAGGATCGCCGGACGGACATGCGCGAGGGCCGCCGCACCGCTCCAGTGCGGGGGATCGCGGAACTGGTCGGAGAAGAAGTGGATCGCATAATCGACGGCGACGCCGATCAGGCTCGACCCGAACACCAGCGCGAGCAGGTGGATCTGCCCGAACAGCGTGTGCACGACGACGATCGGCGCCAGTGCGGACAGACCCAGCACGATCGTCACCAGCAGCAGCGGGCGCAGCGAGCGGTAGCAGTACAGGAACACCGCGACGACGCCCAGCAGCGACAGGCTGCCGAACAGGCCGATCTCGCGCGTCGCGCGCTCGGTGTTGGCGATGGCGTGGCCGAGCACGCCGGACGGCGTCATCTGCGCGTCCGGCGCCGCGGCGTGCATCGCCTGCGCGGCGGCATCCAGCGCGGCCGCGGCGGCGCGCTGGGCGTCCACCGCGAACGGGCTGTCGCGCAGGGTCGCGGCGACCAGGACCGCGGGCTGGCCCGGGCCTTCGACCGCGAGCACGCCGTCGCGCAGCGTCAGGCGGCCATCGAGACGCCCCAGTCCGGCGAGAAAGTCGCCGTAGAAGTTGAACGGATCGTCGGCGAACGGCCGCAGGCGCAGCAGGCCGCCGGGTGTGTACAGGCCGCGCAGCGCGTCCTGCTCCAGCTCTGCGCTGCGTCCCTGCTGCAGCAGCGCGCGGTCGCGCGCGGACAGCAGGCCGTAACGGTACGGACCGAACAGGGCATCGGCCGCGACGAGATCGGTGTGCCGCTCGAACTCGACCGACTCGAAGGCGTCGCCGTGCGCGAGCGCGCGCGCGAACGCCGCGCCGGCCGCGCGCGCCGCGGCGAAGTCCGGCGCCTCGATCAGGAACACGTTGCGGCGTCCGGCCGCCACCCCGAAACGATCCAGCGCCTGGGCGACGACCGCGTCCGGGGCGGTGCGCGGCAGCATCGCGGTGATGTCGGACTCGATGCGCAGATGCGGACGCACGTGCACCACGAACACGGCGGCCAGCACGGCGACCAGCGTGAGCCAGGCCGCGAAGCGCAGGCGCAGCGAGGCGGTCGGCGCCGTCACGGCCGCGACGCGAAGCGGGCGCGGTCGGCGTCGGACAGCGCCACGGCGGACGCCTCGGTCGCCAACAGCTCGATGCGCGTGCGGTCGCCGCCGCGCTCGCGCAGCTCGACGTCGGCGACCATCGTGCCGCCGCGGATCTCGATCTCCTCGATCGCGCCGAGCGCCTGCAGCGGCCGCAGCCCCAGCGTCCACTGCCCATCCACGTGCGCCTCGGCATAGGGCCGGAACACGGCGGTGAGCGTGTCGAAATCCAGCGTGAACACGGCGAAGAACAGCTGCGCGATCGCGCGCACCGCCGGCTGGTGGGCCGCTTCGATGCGCTGCTCCGCGCCGCCATTGCGCTGCACCAGGGCATCGGGCGTGATCAGCAGCTCCGCCGGGAACGGCGTGACGGTGCGCCAGGCGATGCCCAGCGCGCGCGCGAACAGGAAGTCCCCCTCGGCCACCAGGGGCTGCGGCAGATCGGCGAGCTGCTTGGTCTGTCGATAGCGGCCGCGCAGGCTCTGCGCGTCCTTGAGCACGCCCGCCGCCGGTGCGAGCACGCGTGCCAGCAGCGCCGCGTCGGCCGGGTGCTCGAACACGTCGGCCGCCGCCGGGCGCGCGACGAGCAGCGCGACGAGCAGCACGAGCCGGCGTATCACGGGGCGAGTCCCAGCTTGTGCGCGAGGATCGCGGGCGAGACCAGCTGCATCTCGAACTCCGGCACCGTCACCGCGACCTGGATCGTATGGCCGCGGGCGAGCTTCTCGCCGCTGTCGGCGTCGCGCAGCTCGTAACCGATCTTCAGGCGGTGCTCCCACTCCTGCAGCGCCGCGCGCACCCGCAGTTTCTGGCCGAGACGGATCGCCTTGACGTAGCGCACATGCAGGTCGATCACCGGCCAGGCGTAGCCCGAGTCGCGCATCTGCTCGTAGCCGTAGTCGATGCCGTCCATCAGCGCACTGCGCGCGTGCTCGAAATAGCGCGCGTAGTGGCCGTGCCAGACCACGCCGAGCGGATCGCAGTCGTGGAACTGCACGGTCAGCGGCACCTCCGCGTGCGGCAGGCGGGTCACGGCCGCGGCTCCAGCGCCGGCCCGGGTCCGAACTTGCGCGCCAGCAGGCGCGGCAGCCGCCGCAGCATGCCGAAGAACAGGCGCGCGTGCATGCGCGAGATGCGCAGGTTGTCGCGCAGCACGTCGAAATGCGACACGCCGTCGGCCGGGTAGGTCACGCGTGTCGGCAGGGAGATCACGTCGATGCCTTCCCAGAACATCCGCACCATGATCTCGGTGTCGAAGTCCATGCGACGGCCGACCGGCTGCGTGCGCCAGACCTGCAGCGCCGCGTCCAGCGGATAGACGCGGAAACCGAGCATCGAATCGCGGATGCGGAAGGACAGCGTGTTGATCCACACCCAGACGTGCGTGACGTAGCGGCCGTACAGGCGCGAGCGCGGCACGCTGGCGTCGTACTGCGGGATGCCGGTGACCAGGGCCTGCGGCTGCGCGCGCGCCGCGTCGAGCAGGCGCGGGATGTCGGCGGCATCGTGCTGGCCGTCGGCGTCGATCTGCACGGCGTGGCTGAACCCCGTCGCCGACGCGGCTTCGAAGCCGGCCATCACCGCGGCGCCCTTGCCCTGGTTGGGCGTCAGGCGCACCAAGCGCACCCAATCGCGATGCTCCGCTGCGAGCCGGTCCAGTTCGCGTGCGCAGGCCGCATGGCTGCCGTCGTCGACCAGGAAGGTCGCCAAGCGATGCGGTACCAGAGAGGCGACCGTTGCCGCGATCGCGCCTTCGTGATCGAAGACCGGAACGACGATGCAGGGGTTGAACACGGGAAATGATCGACGCGGACGAGGAGGCAGTGAATTCTAAACCCTCGAGCTATTTGTCCTTGGGGTCGTGGGAGTTCTTCAGCGCATTTGCCCAAAATATAGGCAAGACGACGACCGTAACAAGAATCGCTGTCAGCACTGTCGCCGTTGTCTCATCAGTTCGATGCTCCTTGTATGTCACGCTCTCAATACTTCCAAGCGAATAGGACGCACGAGCCGTTACCAGATCCGAATCAGTCGCCTCCCGAAACTCGGCCTTGAGTCGTCGGCCGTCCTTCAGCAAGATTGAAATTCGGGCACCAGGGTGCAATCCATCCAACTGCTCCGTCCACGAAGATGGCTCAGAGCTCCCCATCCTGATGGTGTTGGAATGAACGCATGCTGCTTGCGAGAGTGCAACCAGTCCAACAAACGCCACGCGCAACCACCTTCGGAGCATGGGACTCAATCCATCTCAGCATGCGAACATAATTCAAACACCTTATAGCGCACGTTGTCGCTCTGATTTTCGACGTCCACAGTCACACGCACTCCGTCGAACGGAAACTGCGAATCCAGGAAAATGTATTCCACCTGATCGCCGGGCGACGCAATGTTTAAGGCATCCCCGTTTACGGTTTCAACAACTTCTCCACGCAACGTGGTCTGCACTGTAAGCATGGCAGTCGTCACGGTTGCCGGGCGCGCAATCAAGAAGCCTGGTTTCGACCCTGCGTCGTAGGTAGAACCAGGAGTCGAAGATGCCCCATCAAGCGTTGTCGTGTGGTGGGCTCCCGCAGAGACTGTGACTTCAGCCAAGCTGCCTAGATCACCATCGAAAATAGCGTCCGGATTAGCCATTGAACAGCAGCCGGCTGGAACTTCGACGGCACGGTAGGAAAAACTTTCAGTCGCAAAGCTATCGCATGCCAATGCAATAGATTGACTATCTCTGCCTTCGGAGCATGCGCCTGCTAGGGCGGAGGACATCAACAGGGCAATGCGGAACGCCTTACTCTTGTCTATGGTCCTCGTAGAATCCGTCACGGGGCAACTCCGGAAAGCGCATGGTTCTAAGGAACGTCTGAACAAGTCGCGTGGATGATGGTCTGATCGCCGACGCTGAGACAAGAGACTCGTGATGAAGCAGTTGAGCTTCGGGGACGCGGAGTA